>JBDHMQ010000198.1:0-4335 GCA_039656095.1 Gemmatimonadota bacterium
CTACACCGATCGCATCCAGCGGAAATTTCAGGCGACGGGCGGACTGGGCGGTGAAAATTCGTTCAAGCTGCACACCGAATACGTAGGCGGTTTCGTGCTTCTGTTGCTGGCGCTTGGCCTGCTGTACTCAAGACGAAACGCGTACTGGCTGTTCTTTGCGGGATTGGGCCTGTTTTCGTTGACGATCGCGTTTGGCGGTAACACGCCGATCTACAAGCTCTACTATGCTGTACTTCCGGGAACACGCGGGTTCCGGACCCCTGACATGGGTTACATCCTCATCCCGATCGTATTGACCGCGATGGCGGCCATTACCCTGGAGAGACTCGCGGCCCTGCGAGAGCAGAGACTTGCCGCTCGCGGCCGAACCTCCGCCAATGACGGGGAGCCTTCGTTCTCCCGGGCCACACTCGTGCTCTTGGGTGTCGTCGCGCTCACGATTCTAGGCGGCCTGACTCTGGGCAACGCGCCGCTGGCGGCGCAGGGAGCCGCGGCCGGCTGGTTTCGTTTCGCCCTCGTGGCTTCGCTTCTGACGGGTACGCTGTGGGCATGGCTGGGCGGGCGACTCACTACCGGCCTCGCAGCAGCAGCCCTCGTCGGCATCACCGTCGCCGATCTGTGGACGATCGACCGGCAGTTCTTCGAGACTACTGAGCCCGAGATCGTGGCGTTTCAGTCGGACGAGGTGATGAACTACCTGCAGAACCAGACGGGGCCGTTTCGTGTCTGGGTGCTGAACTTTCCGCAGCTCGGCGGTGCCACGGCAATCAGCTCCAGAGATACAACGAATACCTGGGCGCCGGCGAACAGGTGTATACGGACTATCACAACTTCACCGCGAGCATCCAGCGAGCCGTCGAAGACGGAACACCGACGCGTTATATCGGCGCAGGAAATATTCGCTATATCGTGGCGATGGCTGAGCTTCCGATACCCGGCTGGCGACTGGTTCACCCGGGACCCGGCGCCTATATTTACGAGAATGCTGCGGCGATGCCGCGGGCCTGGCTGGTACCGGAGACCGAAGTGGTATCGGAGTCCGATGGAGCGCTCCCCCACATGCTCGAAGCGGATTGGGATCCAGCCCGAACCGCATTTCTGGCCGAGCCACTCGACGTAGAGTTGCCCGGCGGAGCGCTGGACGGTGAAGCGCGGATTGTCGAAAACGGAGACGATCGGCTCGTCGTAGCAACAACCGCTGACCGACCGGCGCTACTCGTTCTCGCCGAAAACTGGTATCCCGGCTGGGTCGCGACCGTAGACGGCGTGGAGACCCCACTGGTACGCGTTAACCACACGTTTCAGGGCGTGGTCGTGGACGCCGGCGAGCACACGGTCGAAGCGGTGTTCAGACCGCGATCACTGTACCGCGGGCTGACCATTTATCTGATCTGCATGGCGCTCCTGGTGGGCTATGGCAGCTGGATCAGCTGGCGTTCTCTTCGGCCGGCGCCGAGCGCGGTCCGGTCGTGAACCAATACCAGGAGGCGCACCCGTCGCAACCGGTGTCGCTGGCCCGACGGGCACTGACGGTCGGTTTTGTAGTCCTCGCTCTCGGGTTCGTTGTGCTCACGGTCATCCGGAATTGGGAGCAGGTTGAAGCGCACCAGTGGACCATTGATTGGCCGCAGCTCGTGCTGAGTACGGTGGGTCTCGTGTTCGTGCTCGGATTAGCTGTAGCCGTGTGGCGTCGCGTGCTGGGGTGTCTCGAATCAGGCCAGGCCGGCTGGATGACGCTGGCCCGAATCTGGTTCCTGTCCAGCCTCGGCCGGTACACACCAGGAAAGATCTGGCAATTTGTCGCCGCCGCTACGCTGGCGAGGCGAGCAGGACTCGCTCCCGTCGTCGTCCTGACGTCCCTGGTCGTGTACATGGGATTCGGCCTGCTGTCGGCAGGCGTCGTATCCGCGGCCACGCTCCCATTCCAGATACCCGGGCTGTCTTTGCCGCCCTGGGCACCCTTGGTCGCTGCTGCGGCCGTTGCCATCGGACTGTGTCATCCGGCCGTCATCCGGGGCGCGCTGCGCCTCGTACCGCGGTGGCTACATCGGGAGGTGATGAGCTGGAGCGGTACCTGGGGGGACGGCATCGTCATCGTGACCGCGTCACTCGTGTACTGGAGCCTGTACGGGGCAGTTTTCTACCTGTTTCTGGATGCCGTCGTGGGCGTACCGCTCGAAGCGCTCCCGGTGCTCGTGGGCATCAACGCCCTGTCATTCCTGGTCGGCTACCTGTTCTTCATCGCACCGGCCGGGCTCGGAGCACGCGAGCTGATCATCACCGTGCTGCTGGCGAGCGTGGTGGGAGGAGCGGGAATCGCGGGTGCGGTGGCGGTGCTCAGCCGCCTGTGGGTGATTGCGGCCGAGCTGCTTGGCGCCGGCCTTGCCCTGGCCGTACGGACAAAGGAAAAGCCCGCGCCACTAAAGTGACGCGGGCCCTCATTATGCTGACATACGTGTGATCCCAGAGGATCCCGTGTCAGTCCCTCGCCATGTTCGAGTTCCACATGTCGCGAGCCATCCTCCACCCGTCCTCGGTATGGCTCCACGCCACCATGTAATTGCCATGATCGATGTGGCTGCCATCCGCACCTGTCATTACATATGATCCCGTTTCCAGGGCTGCGCCTTCTATGGCGAACACATCCCCCGTCTGGAGATCCAGAGTCGGCCCGCCTTCTACGAGACCACCCGCGAACCAGGCTGAGATCGCTTCCATGCCTTCGATGGCCTCTCCGCCCGGCGGATAGACGACGGCATCATTCGTGTACATGGCGGATATTGCTGCTGCATCTGCCGCATTATAGGCGGCGTCAAACGCCTCAGAAGCCGCGGTGATTGCGGCCGTGGCGTCCACGTGCTCCTGGGCTGAAAGCGTTGATGGTGCAGCGATAAGAAGTGCTACGGCAAATAAACTCCAGAGCCTCATGCGTGACCTCCGGTCCGTTGAATATGGCCACCGGACATTGGGTCCGGTGGCGCGGGGGCGGGACAGTCGCCTCAACAACAATAACAAATTCAGACCCGGCTCGCAGAACTGACTGGAAATCGGTGGGTTCAGTGCTATGCGTGCTGAGCCGGCGGCAGCTCCTTGCCGGCCATCCATCCTTCTGCCTGGAGGACGGTCAACAGGTCGATGACTTCCGCCCGTTCTGCCTGGATCGGAAACACGAGCAACTCGCCGCCCTCGCACCACGTGAGCGCATCCCGCACCGCAGCGAGTTCGCCATCGATATTCAGGATCTCCGCCCGTGTCTCGAGTCGCTCCAATTCCGCTCGAATGACCCCGGGCACTTCGCCTGGCTCTCTTCCGCGCAGGTACTTGGTGAGCTCCTTGATGATGATCCGATCCGGATCCATAGCGAGCATCGACCGCGTGAGTTCACGGATCGCCTCGTCGTGCCGGTCGCCGGCCTGTCCGATGACAACCAGACGGCGGGTTGCAGGAAGGCGAAGAATCATGTC
Organism: Gemmatimonadota bacterium; assembly: GCA_039656095.1. GTDB lineage: Bacteria > Gemmatimonadota > Gemmatimonadetes > Palauibacterales > Palauibacteraceae > JARFPW01. The sequence continues at coordinate 3,465 of JBDHMQ010000198.1, forward strand.
CGTCAAAGCCTCGACACCGTGGGGATTGTGGGCATAGTCGACCACGGCGGTAACGTCGCCCAGATTGAACACGTTGGTACGCCCCGGAAGTGACTCCGGAGACGGGGTAAACGCCCGGAGTGCCGAACCGGCATGCTCATCGGAGACACCCAGCGACGGAGCCAACGCCAGTGCGGCCAGCACATTGTCCACGTTATAGCGAGCTGCACCGCCGAGCGTCACCGGAACATCAACGATCGGCAGAAGTTCGCGACTCTGACCAGCGGTGATGCGGATAAACGAGGAATCGTCAGCAATAACAGCTGATCCCCCATCCGCTACATGTAAGTGTACAGGTGTACACTTAGAGTGCTGGGATATCCACACGAGCGTCGCGCGGTCAGGTGGACCACGACGAGCCAGCTCGGGATCGTCAGCATTGAGCACCAGCGTGCCGCCCGAAGCCACCGCGCGCGCAACCACCAGCTTGGCGTCGGCCATCTGGTGGATATCGTGGAGCCCGTACTCGCCCATGTGATCGACGCCGACATTGCTGACGAGTACGCCATCGGCCCGGGGGGCACCCAGACCACGCCGCAGCATGCCACCGCGCGCCGTCTCGAGTATCGCTGCCTCAACCCGGCGATCACGCAGTACAGCGCGCGCTCCGCCCGGTCCCGAAAAATCGCCACCTTCCGAAAGCTCGTCACCCACGAACACTCCGTCCGTGCATGAAAAGCCGGGCACGCGGCCCGACGCCCGTACCATCGCAGCAAGCAAGCGTACCGTCGTCGTCTTGCCGTTGGTACCGGTGACCATGACAAGTGGAACGTCGTGAATCTCGTCCCACGGAACTGCGTCCGGCGCAGGCAGGGCATCGACAGGCCAGGTG
>JBDHMQ010000199.1:0-5029 GCA_039656095.1 Gemmatimonadota bacterium
GCATCGAGCCGAGTCCACCGCTTCCGGCGAGTCGGGGGGCGAGTTTGCCCATCTGCTTCATCATCTTACGCATCTCCTGGAACTGCTTGAGCAGTCGGTTAACTTCCGCGACCGACCGCCCCGATCCCTTCGCTATGCGAGCACGCCGCGATCCGTTCAGAATCTCCGGCCGTTTCCGCTCTTCCGGCGTCATGGACAGAACGATCGCCTCCATATGCCGGATCCGCTTCGGGTCCATGTTGACCCCCTGGAGCATCTTCGGCTTCACGCCGGGAATCATCTTTAACATCTGCTCCAGCGGACCCATCTTCTGAATCTGTCCCATCGCATGGAGGAAATCCTCCAAATCGAACTGTCCGCCGCCAAAAACCTTCTTTTCCAACTTCCGGGTTGCATCAGGATCGACTGCTTGTTGGGCCTTTTCGACCAACCCGACAATGTCGCCCATCTGCAGGATGCGGCCCGCCATTCGTTCCGCGTCGAATGCGGTCAGATCCTCGGTCCGCTCTCCTGTGCCGACGAACTTCACCGGCACGCCCAATACGCCATGGATGGACAGCGCTGCCCCACCACGCGCGTCACCGTCCATCTTCGTTAACACGACGCCCGTCAGCCCGATCGCGTCGTGAAACCCTTCAGCGATCCGGACGGCCTCCTGTCCCGTCATGCCATCGGCGACGAACAGAATCTCGTCCGGCTTCGCTTCCTGCTTCAGGTCCGCCAGTTCCTGCATCAGCGGCCCATCGGCCTGCAAACGTCCCGCCGTGTCAAGCAGGACGTGCGACAGCCCTTCTCGGCGCGCCGCATCGATCGCTCGGCCTGCCAGCCGGACCACGTCCTTCTCACCCGGCTCATGAACGACCGGAATCCCGATCGACGCACCCAGCGTCACAAGCTGGTCTCCTGCAGCGGGCCGGTATGGATCGCACGCCACCAGAGTCGGGCGCCGACCTTCATTACTCAACCGCCGGGCCAGTTTTGCAGCCGTGGTCGTCTTTCCTGAGCCCTGCAGGCCCACGAACATGACGACCGTCGGCGGCACCGCCGACCGGGCGAGCTGCGACCCAGCAGCGCCCCCGAGTACTTCGACAAGCTCGTCATGTACGATCTTGACGACCTGGTCTCCGGGCCTGACTGACTTCAGCACTGCTTCGCCGAGCGCCCGTTCTTCAATTCGCTTGAGAAATTTCTTCGCGACCTTGAAGTTCACATCTGCTTCCAGCAGGGCGCGACGAATCTCCCGAAGTGCTTCCCGGAGCATGGGTTGGGTGAGTACACCGCGGCTCTTAAGCCGCCGGAACACACCGTCTAATCTGTCACCCAACTCCTCGAACATCTCTAGCTCCATCAAACAAAAGACGCGATGCCCGCAGGCAACTCGCGTCTTTCTTTTCCACCGTCTGAGGCAAATCGGCGAAAGAGCCGTTTATTATAGAGTACGAATCGCCATCAGGCAACGCGCCGCGGGGCTTCCGAAGAGAGTGAGAAACTCGTTTGCGCTATACAGACACGATCTGACTGCGGCCCGACCCGACGCTCACGTAGCGGATGGGAACACCGGAAACCGACTTTATGCGGTCGAGATACGCCCGCGCATTCTGGGGGAGCGAATCCCAGGTTCTGCATTCGTCGGTCGCCGCCATCCACCCTGGCATCGTCTCATAGACTGGTTTCACTGCATCGAGCTGTTGTGACCGGGGCGGAAATCCGCCCAGCATGTCTCCGTTCAGCTCGTACCCCACGCCAAGCTGAATCTCTTCGAAAGTGTCCAGAACGTCGAGCTTTGTAACGGCCAGGGCCGTCAGCCCATTAACGGCGGCCGCATGGCGGGCTACGGCACCGTCGAACCAACCCGGCCGACGCGGTCGTCCCGTCGTGGCGCCGAATTCGCCCCCGAGTGTCCGCAGATGCTCAGCCGCTTCAGCTTCGAGCTCCGTCGGTAAGGGGCCGTTGCCCACCCGGGTCGTGTAGGCCTTCACAACACCCAGAACTTCGTCGATGAGAGTCGGACCAATTCCGACTCCCACGGCTGCCCCTCCTGCTGTCGTATTGGAAGAGGTCACGAACGGATACGTGCCGTGATCCACGTCGAGTTGTGAGCCCTGGGCTCCTTCAAGCAGAACACGTCCACCCGCTGACAGCCCGGACAGTATCTCGTCACCCACTTCTGTTGCGTTCATCAAGAGGCTGGGCGCCACGGACTCCAGACTATCCATGATCTCGGTCGCGTTCGCCCGTTCATCGGATCCGTACCCGACCAGGAGCTTGTTCGTCCAATCACATTGGGACTCGACCGTATCGCGAACCGAACGCAGGTCGGCCAGATCACAGACCCGAACCCCGTTACGCGCCACTTTGTCCCGATAGGCCGGACCGATCCCGCGCCGCGTCGTGCCGATCTTCACACCCCGGCTAGCTTCGTTGGCCCCGTCGAGCAGTTTATGATAGGGCAATACGAGATGGGCGCGCCATGAAACTCCGAGTCGATGGGAGATATCGATTCCCCGCCCTTCGAGCATCTCCACTTCTTCGACGAGCGTCCACGGATCGATCACAACACCGTTGCCGAGCAGACATCGCACCGTCGAATACAGCGCACCAGAAGGGATAAGGTGCAGGATGAACTGCTCATCGCCCACCTCGACCGTGTGGCCTGCGTTGGCCCCACCCTGATATCTCGCGACGATGGTCGCCTGTTCGGCGATCACATCAGTAATCTTTCCCTTACCCTCATCACCCCATTGGGCGCCCACGAGAACAACGCAACGTGAAGATTCGCTGAACATTCAGTCCCTCGCGGCCGTCGCGTTTGTGCGCAGGCCAGCATGTGTGAGTGCTTCTCGGATCGTGGCGCAGGTTGCCTCGTCCGGCGACAGCAACGGCGGTCGCGGCAATCCGCCGACCAGGCCGAGCCTGTCGAGTGCGTATTTTATTCCTGGCACTCCGGTGCCAGCCACAACCGCCTTGTGCAACGGCCCGATCCGTTCTTGAAGCCGTCCAGCTTCATACGTCCGACCCGCCTGGAAGGCTTCGTACAGGTCCGTCGCTTCTGATGGAGCCAGCAGGCCGACCGCGATGATGCCGCCCCGAGCTCCAATTTCCAAGCCCGCGTACAGATGCGTGCCTGCTCCGACGAGGACCGTCGCCTCGTTGCCGCATACGTCGCAAAGAGCTCCGAGGTTCGAGATGTCGCCGGAAGAGTCCTTGATCCCGATGATATTGTGGTGGCGAATCAGCTCGCCGACCAGATCCGGGACAAGGTCAACCGGTACGAATTTCGGAACATGGTAGAGTACCACCGGCACTGTGGAAGCGTCTGCAACCTCCCAGAAATGGAGCCGGAGCGCATCGGCCGTCATCTGAGCCTGAAAATACGATGGGGGCAGCACGAGCACAGCGTCGGCACCGGCAGCTGCCGCTTCGACACAGGCCTGAATCGTGGCCCGTGTCGATTGTCTTCCCGTTCCGGCCACTACCGCACGATCCGCAGGTAACACCTCACGCGCGACACGAACAGTGGCAGAGAACTCGCCGGAATCCAGCAACACAGACTCGCCCGTGGAACCGGCAACCAGAACTCCAGCAATCGGCACTTCGTTCCACGCGCTCAGATTCGATGCAAGACCTTCAGCGTCGAACCCGCCGTCGTTGCTCAGGAACGGAGTCGTTACTGGAAGATAGACTCCTTCAAGCTTCACGGAGCACCATTGAAGTCGTCACCCGCAAGCGTTTCCATAATGAGCTCGAGCCTCAATGTCGCTGTCGGGCTGTCCGTTCAGAATGCATTCACGAATAGCGCCCGTCACGCGCATTACTTCGACAGCCGGAATCAAAGCCTCTGAGCCCGATCGTGGCAACAGTTTCTGCGCAATCACTGCTCGCAACGTATGGGCGACCCGGGACCGGGCCAGGTCGGCTTCGTCTTCTTCGAACGCTCCCAGAACCTGACCGATCGTAGCCACGGCAGTCGCCGAATGCATCGTCGAAATCACGAGCAGCCCGAGTTCCGCGGCACTGATCGCCGTTGCGATCGTCTCCCTGTCCCGCATTTCACCGATCAAGATCACATCGGCGTCCTGGCGTAGCGCAGCACGAAGCCCCTCGCGGAATGAAGGCGTATCTATACCGATTTCACGCTGGGTGATGGCGCTGACATCATCATCGTAGAGAAACTCGACCGGATCTTCGAGTGTCACAATGTGCTTCTGATGGCGGCTGTTTATCCACGCGATCATGGCTGCCAGCGTTGAGCTCTTGCCGGTCCCAACAGCACCGGTAACCAACACAAGCCCTTGATCCAACTCCGCGATTTCGCCGAGAACTGTGGGGAGGTTCAGGTCATCCAGACTGGGAACAATTAGTGGTATGACCCGCATGATGATCATGAACTCGCCCAACTGACGAAGAACATTGACGCGGAAACGTCCGACTCCGGCCAGTTCCCAGGAGGTATCGAAGTCGCGTAGATCGTCGATCCGCTCTCTGATGCGCTCATCCGAGATCAGCAGGAGAGCAATCTGACGCACTTCCTGGGGAGTGAACACCTGACTGGAGAGCTTGACCATCTTGCCGTCGATCCGCGCCCGAAATACATCGCCCGCCTTGATATGTATGACACTGGCACCGCGTTCTACTGCTGCTGTTACGAGTTTCTGCACGTTCAATACCCCCGCTGTCTGTCTACCAGATTCACCAGAGGATCACCTCTCAAGTAACAAGCCAGATTTTCAACCATCAGGTCGGTCTGGCGATGCCAGAAGCGGGGCGATACCGAGCCAGTATGTGGCGTTGCGAGAACATTCGACATGGCAAGTAGCGGACTGTCCGCCGACAGCGGTTCCTGTGCAAACACGTCCAGGGCAGCGCCACGCAATGCACCAGCCTCCAGAGCGTCTATCAACGCTGCTTCGTCAACGATGCTGCCGCGGGCGAGGTTCAGCAGGACAGCATCAGGGCGCATGGCTGCCAGCGTTTCACGTCCGAACAATCCGATGCTGTCGGCCGTCTCAGGCAAAGCAAGAACTACATA
>JBDHMQ010000200.1:0-3723 GCA_039656095.1 Gemmatimonadota bacterium
CGGGATCCTCGAGTACCTTCGGATGTCGACCGACGACCTTGCGAAGAACGGCCTCGACTGCAGCGATGTCATCGGCGTACCCGACGCCGAACTCCATGTCGACGCGTCGGTGCTTCTCCGCAGTAATGTTCTTGATGATGCCGCCCCAGATTTTGGAATTTGGTATGATGATTCTCTGGTTATCCGAGGTGAGTATGGTGGTGGTGACAAGGCTCATCCCGCTTACCTTTCCGACCACCCCCGCGACCTCGACGGCATCCCCCTCGTCGAACGGGGAGTACATCAGGATCATCGCACCGGCGGCGAAATTCGCAAGCGAGTCTTGAAGCGCAAAACCCAGCACGAAGCCGGCGATCCCCAGCCCAGCCAGTACGGGGCCCAACTTGACTCCGACAAAAGACAGGCCTACGACGATTCCAAGCAGAAGGATCAGCCTTCCCGTGAGCGAGACGATCGTGTTTTCCAGTAACTGCGATCCTTGCACATTTTCATGATCAACCGTCCGGCGAACCACAGCCTTAGCGGCTCGGGCAAGTATCCAGAAGACGAACACTGTCGCAATGAAGACGAATGCCTGCGTGAGAAGCCAGGGCCAGCTATCCGCAAGAAATCCAGGAAAGTCCGTCAGTAATGTCATGAGGTCGGGCCCTTCACCAGGCGATGTCGCTGCCGATGCGGCGGAATCCTGAATCATCTGGTATGCCAAGGATATCAGAGTAGTCGGGTGCGCCTCCCTATCCTGAACCGGTGGGAGGGCAGGCAATGAATCCTTAAAAGTATGGAGCCGCGCCTACTTGATCAAAGCTGGTCGGACCGGATCAGGCGTCTGCCGAGCGGAGGATGCTGGGAATGTCTATTGGATAATCGCTTGCTGACAATGACTCGGCTACCTGCCGGAGATGCTGTCCGTCATCTCCTCGGAGCCTGAGGTCCACAACTTCGCGAGTCGGAGCGTCGGGCTCTTCTTCACTCACCAGGGAGATTGTGGGATGCAGTGCATCGTCCTCGAACGTGCGTACGACCACACCAAGTTCGCCGCGCGTCGTACGGACCACCGTTCCAATCGGAAAGAACGTGACTACACTTACGAATGCTTTCACGAGTGCCGGGTTTAGCGCCTCGCCAGCAAGTCGGGCCAGCGTGAGGCAAGCCTTGTCCGGAGTTACAGGCTCGCGATACGACCTTGCTCCTGTGAGCGACTCGTAAATATCTACGACGGATACGATCTGGCTGAGCGGATGCGGCGTTCTCGGGGCGCCGAGATCCGGGTAGCCCGAGCCGTCGAATCCGATATGGTGTTCGAGAGCGACGATCGGAGACAGGGGAGAAAGACCGTCCAGGCCGATGAGAATCTCGGCCCCCAGCCGTGGGTGACCACGTATCTCCCTGAATTCTCTGTCGGTCAGCGCTCCTGATTTGGTGAGTATCTCGATCGGTATGCGAGTTTTACCCACGTCGTGCAGCAGCGCAGCCTCTGCGAGCGCCATCCGGGCCGGTTCATCGAGGCCAATTCGCTCGCCCAAGCGGACACTGAGAAGAGTGACGTTGACTGAATGCAGGTATGTCAGATTCTCATAGCTCTTGAGGGCCAGCACCTGACTCATTGCGACCCCGCTGTTGGCGGCACGACCCACGATTACATCCAGTAGCTCTTGAATAACGCTTGCACCCGGGGCGAACCCACGACTGAAGTACTCGAACGCATCCCTGGCTTTGTCTACTGATTCCCTGTAGTCGGAGTCGAAAATTTCCTCGGGAGCTTCTGGCCACTCCTGGCCCGGAGCGTAGCTGTCTACCGGAAGGATTCGCCCCAGGCTGATGTGGGCGACGCCGGCTGACGCCAGCTGTTCGGAAACCGAACCCGACCTGTCACGTCCGGTCTCTTGATGGCCGAGATACTCGCCGAGCGCCCGGAATTCATTGGGTGTGACTCGGGCATCGATGTGGATGCTGTCGATCCCCATGACCGCCAGTTCGTCGATGACACGGCGATAGATCCGGCTGGCCTGTTGTTGCGTCTGCCCGTCAACGTTGATGATTCCACGGAGTATATCGATCTCTACGCCGGGGCCGTCACCGATGAGTTCCTGTGCCTGTCCGTACGCTTGCTCTACATGTGCGTCAATTGATGGGTGACCATCAGGATACAGGGCGCATGCTGCCTTGAGTCCCGCCAGTGATCGAAGTAGTTGACCCGGGTCACGGGACTGCTCGACTGTCGGCTCAACGACAACTCCGGGATGCTCAGTCATCGTGGCGACCTGCCTTCCAGGCCTCGCGTCCTAGTTCCATCCTCTGGCGGTCCCAGAAAGCTAGCCTCCATCGGCCGAGACCCAGCACAAGTTCGGAGAGCCCACCTAATTTGCGCCGACTGCCAGCTTTGATCAGGCGTCTGCCAATCAAAGGATTGGCGAGGAGCCACTCTCGATCTGCCAGTACCACTCGAACGGCCGGGTGTGACATCGAAGGAGGGAATCGCCAGATGGTGTCTGCTGCGCGCTCCCTGATGATCCGGGTTTCATCCTGCAGCGAGCGAATGGTAATGCTCAACGCGTCCGTGGAGCCAATCCTGGCCAGGGCCAGAAACGCCTCACGCAGGACCCTCGGGTCTTCGTGAGCCAGGCAACCTGCTATCGAGTCCTCATTTCCAGGACCCCCATAGCCAAGCATGCTCAGCACATTCCGCACTACGTACCAATTCGGATTGCCCAGGTGCGCGACCAGGCCGGACGAAAGAGAGCCAACGCTGTCCTTAATGACATCCAGAAGCTGTCGTCGGACAGTCCGTTCTGATTCACTTTGGAGCGTAGCAACCAGGAGGTCTGCACCCTCATTGCCGAGCGCTGTCAGTATTTGAGCGAGCGAGTGAGCGGCTTCTGGATTCTGCTGAATGGCATTGCGACGGACGAACTCCGGGGTAATCCGTTCCGCCAGGAACCGCTGCACGATGAATGCGACTTCGTCAGTTGTCCCTTCGGATCCGTTGGCAATTATTGCATATCGTGCCACTGCGTCAGCGAGTGTCTGGATACAGCCTCTTGACTCAAGGTCGATGAACAGGCCACGCGACCGTCTCAGTATGCCGGTAACGATAGAAGGGTCAGCTACCAGGCTTGCGAGATCAGTGTGGCAACGGAGACTGGTAGCATCGGTATCGGTATCGTCAACCTGCCTGACCAACTCCTCCAGGTGGGCGGCCGCCTGTTCGTCAACAGACAGGTCGAAGCCGGCAAGCGGCGCCAGCTCGTGTCCGGCGTCTGTGTTGAGCGTCAGCAGGCTGTCCGTGCGCTTGCCTGAATCGTTCAACTCTTCATCGACGCTCGCTTGTTCATCAGCGGAAGACTCGACCTGGTCGTCCAGGAGTTTCAGCAGTCCAGCCTTCCGCTCTGGAGACATCTCAAGGTTTGAGAGGCCGATCGACAGCATTTCTACGCCGCCTACGCCCAATTCCAGGAGAGATGGCAGAGCGTCGGCGATCTCTGCATCGGGAAGATAGGTAAGCACACGTGACAGTTGGTTTCCGTCGACAAGGGCGGGGAGCAACTCGTCCTGAAGAAGCGAAGTCTTCAGTGGTTCCGGCAAATTACTGATCGCATCGGCCAACGTTGCATACATGGCATCTTCGAGCCCGGACTCGACCGATTCGTATAGAGCGGCCACGTGATTGAAATGGGTCACAAGGGCCTGCTCCGGATGCATGCTTTCCCGACGACGGCCGTTCAA
>JBDHMQ010000201.1:0-3719 GCA_039656095.1 Gemmatimonadota bacterium
TGCGTGCTGCGGATCTTCTTGTCGTACTGCCACCGATTGCGATAGAACTCCTCCCAGACCCGGAATTTCGGATCCGTGACGTCCTTGATCCAGCTCATCGGTGACCTCCAATCAAAGTCTTTCGGACGCCCTTGAGGCGTTGTCTTCCGAGATTTCCGAATAGCAGCAGAACGAGCAGCGCCCCGCCAAGTCCGGTAAGCGGAAATGCCAGGAAGGACACGCTTGTCGCTGCCTGCCGGTTAGTGCGGGTAAAGAAAGCGACGAGGTCAGACTTCTCGGCTTCGGTCAGGGGCCTGTCCGCGAATACGTCCTGCATGACCGGGAACGGAAGCGTGCCGAGTACCCCAGGAAGTGCGGCACCGTATCGCGTCACAACCTTCGACAGATCAACAGCCAGCGTTCCACCGCCGGAGCCGTCAAGTCCCCCGACGGAATGGCAGGATATACAGGCGCCGCCGCCGTTTTCGAGGCTGGTGGCACCGATGAACAAATCACGCCCGGCGCTCGCATCACCAATGGGTAACGTCACGGGAGCTGCCGCGGCCGTTGTCTCGGGAGCTGCCTCGCCCGCCACCGTTTCGAGGTAGGCGAATAGCGCCCCGGCCTGATCGCTCGTGATGGCCAGATTGGGCATCGGGACCAGGAATTCGGCGAGCAACTCGGTTGCGATGGGATCGCCGTCGGCAATCATGCCATCCGGATTCATGATGAACGAGATGATCCAGTCGCGATCCCGCCGCTCGGTTACGCCTGCGAGCCCGGGTCCTACCAGGCGATCGCTCCCGGTGGTGTGACAGGCGACACATTTTTCTGCGAACGTCGCCTGCCCTTCAGCCTCCTGGGCCGCGAGACCCGGGGCTCCGGCGAGGGACAGCACCAGGCCGGGGACGAACATCCACCGGCGGTCAGCGAGGCTCTTCATGCGTTTGTCTCCGTAGCGCACAGGTCGGCAATGGACACTTCAGCTAACCGCTTCTCAAGGGCTCGCACGTGGCCCAACAGAAACGGGTGCAAAACACAGGGATCTTCATCGCAGCGGCGCGTTGACCAGAGGGTGCAACGATCCAGCAACCGGGGTCCCTCGACCGCTACAATCACATCGAGAACGCTGATGGAATCGGCTGATCGAGCGAGCATGTAGCCCTTACTTCGACCGCGTGAAGATGTCAGGACGTCATGCCTGGCCAACTTCTGGAAGATCTTCGCGAGGAAGGCCCGTGGGAGATCACGGGCTTCGGCGATTTCGGCCAAAGCCACGAATTGGCCTTCAGGTTGGATAACCAGAAAACCCAGAGCTGTCAGGGCGTGTTCGCTCTCTCTTGTCAGTTGCATTTTCTCGTCGTCTCAGCCATTGTTGAGAAAAGCGGAGTCTTTTGATCTGAAGATCGAGTATTATACATTTGGCTGACTAAGTCAACCGGCAACAAGCCTGGAGCTCAAGATCGATGTCTGAATCGAACGGACCACGCCCGGAATCCTGCTCTATTGAGGTCGTGAACATCTTCACATCACCAGGTCACGACTTCAGGGGCCGGCACGGGATGTCTCGTGAAACGCATCCAGTGAATTCGGTTGAGCGCGCTGAGTGCGTTGCCGGCAAGGGCCTGGTCGGAGATCGGTACTACGATCTCGATGATGGTCATAAGGGACAGGTCACATTCTTTAGCGAAGAAGTCGTCGAGGCGGCACGCGACCACTTCGAGGTACCTGATTTCTGCCCCTCGGCGTTCCGACGCAACGTGCTCGTGCGTGGGATCGACTTACCGGCGCTTGTCGGTCGAGAATTCGTGCTGGGCGACGTGAGGTTTGAGGGCAGCGAAGAGTGTCGGCCGTGCTATTGGATGGATGAAGCCCTTGCCCCGGGTGCGGAAGAATTCCTTGCTGGGCGCGGCGGATTACGGGCGCGCATCCTACGGTCCGGAACGCTGGAGCGGGGTCGCACGACGCTCACCTGGTAACGCTCAGGATTGAGGACCGCGGGCGGCAGACTGAATTTCTTCAGCATGGACTGTCACCGTTCGATGTACAAACTCGGAAAACGTTGTCGCCGGCCGGGCCAGCAGCCGCTCCAGATCCACACAGGTGCCACAGAATCCATTGTGGTCATAGTACTTGAACATACTGAGCAAGCAATCCAGCGCGTACCCGCTCGACCCTGAACTCGTGGCCTCGCGCTCCCAGTTGTCGAGTGCAATCGCTCGAGCTTGCACGGGATTTTTTAGTTGCTCCGTCAGAATCCTTGCCATGTCCGCCTGCGATAGACACTCCGGTCCACACAATTCGTACACTGCCCTGTCATGGCCTGGTGTGCACAGAACGATCGCTGCAGCTCCTGCGATATCAGGCAAGTCTACGAGGCTCAACCGGGAATCCAAGCTGTACGGTACTGTGAACTCTCCGCTGTCTACAACCCGATTCCATTGAGGCAGGATATTCTGCATGTAAGCACACGGCTGAAGAATCGTGTAATTGAGACGCGAACGTTTCAGTTCCTCTTCTACGAGGTGCTTTTGCCAGTGATGCGGCATGGACTCGACTTGCGGAAGAAGCACGGAGTGGAATACGAAGTGATCGACCCCGGAAAACGAGGCGGCGGCGATCACAGTGCGTCCGATCGCATGTTCATCAGGATGCATGTTGGGGCAGATATGGTACACGGATCGGATTCCGTGCATGGCTGCCTGGAGAGAGGAGACGTCCCGCAGATCGGCTGCGATAACTTCGCCGACTCCGGCCAGCTTGAGAGACTTGACCTGGTCCTGGCGGAACACAAGAGCGCGCACGGGTTGCTTGCGGGCGACAAGCGCCTGGATAACAGCCCGACCCGTTTTTCCCGCCGCACCGCTGACCAGGATCATTCCGTACCCTGGTTGACCGACCGTGTAAGGGCTACTGCAACGTCAGAGATGAACCGATCCCCGCAAACACCGAGGTGATCGTTTCACCGAGCAGCATCACGGTCGTGATCAGGACGAGCGCTACCAGTCCTATCAGGACAGCATACTCCGAAGTGTCCTGTCCTGACTCGTCGGTCAGAACTGCCAGCAAATGCGAGGAAGTCAATGCGTCAAAAATAGAGTGCATGGACGGACTAATAGCGGGCCAGTGGTTCTCGTGTCCAGAACCGGATAGATCGCTCCCAAAATCGCTTTCAGGGGCTGACATTGGGGCTTAGCTACTGATTAGTCGGCACCCGTAGCACTTGGCCCGCATAGATCCGGCTATTCCTGAGGCCGTTGGCGGCGAGCAGCTGCGGAACTGTGGTTCCCGTACGTCTGGCGATCCGCGACAACGAGTCGCCGCTCTGGACCCGATACGTATTTGGTGGTGGTGCTCCCTTTCGCGATTCGACATAACGCGCGTATTGGTTCGGGAACACGGCAATATGGTAGTGCGGGGGCTTGGTTTCACGGGTCGCTTCGATCACGCCAGCTTCTTCGAGTTGAAGCAACGTGCCTTCGAGCCAACCTCTGCAGCCGCGACTCCAACTCCGGCGAAGATCTACGGCCATGCCGGTCGGGTGTACGGACCGTGACGAAGCGTTTCTCGGTTGTCGAGACTGCGGCCTCGTCAGGCTCGTTACGACGAGTTGTTCACCGCATGCCCTGTGGTATTGAGCTCCCAGCCGTTTGATAAACAGAGCGACTTCGGGCCTGGCGTAAGAAGGAGACTCACGCTTGAGCCTGTAGTCTCCGTTGCTCAACACGGGTATCAGATAC
>JBDHMQ010000202.1:0-4871 GCA_039656095.1 Gemmatimonadota bacterium
GATCATCGCGCAGTTGACTGGCGGAAAGCAGGCCAGAAGGGAGCTTCTCGGGCAGCTGTTCAAATGGCGTGTCGGCCTGAAATGGTATCTCGTTGCTCTATTCCTGCTTCCGGGGATTGCTGCAATAGCGATTACGATCAACACGGGGAGTCTGCCTCCAATCAGGGACGGCTCCTTGTTTCCTCAGATCTTGATCCTGCTGGTGTTGATGACCGGGGAAGAAATCGGGTGGCGCGGATTCGTGCTTCCAAGGCTACAGGAACGCTACAATGCGCTCACGGCCAGCCTTATTCCAAGGCTACAGGAACGCTACAATGCGCTCACGGCCAGCCTTATTCTCGGCGTCATGTGGGGCGTCTGGCACTTTCCTGGCTACCTGGGCGGGCAGGGCGTGCCGCTCGAGATGTCTTTTTTCGTATTTTTGACCTGGGTGATCGGCGCGACGATCCTGATGACCTGGGTGTACAACCATACGCACAGCGTGTTGCTATCCGTAGTCATGCACGTATTCTCCAATCTGGCGTTTGGAGCACTACCGTTGTTGCCTGAAACTACGGGCGAACAAAGCACGTTCTGGATATTTCTGGGCCTCGTGTGGGTAACAAGTGCGATCGTGATTGTGGTATATGGGCCAGCCACCCTGACTGGAACGCAGGGCTTTCAGCCGCGCCCATCCGGACCCGTAGATGCGGCCTGAAGGAATTCAAACCGGAGAGCAAAGATGGATAGACTGCCTACAATCTCCCATGAGGAATCCGATGGCCGGTGGGAACTGATCCGGGACCTGATCGTCTTCCAGGTCAAGCTGGGGCTCGACGCATTGCGCGATCTTATCTTCAGCCCTCTGTCCATCGCGGCTGCAGTAATAGACCTCATCACAGGCGGCGAGCACCCCGGACGGCTGTTTTATGGAGTGCTGGCTGCAGGAGGGCGTACCGAGGGTTGGATCAACCTGTTCGGCGCTCCGAATCGGACCGGGGGCCACGAGCTGGCAGCTAGCGGCTCCACGGTCGATTCGTTGATCCGGCAGGTTGAGGGGCTTGTCGTCGACCAATACGAGCGCGGCGGACTTACGGCATCCGCAAAGGAAGCCATTGACCGATCGCTAAATACGATCGCCCGTAAGGGGAAACTCTAGAAAAAATGTCTTCCCTTAGTCGTCCTCGGACATCGGCAGGGCGTCTACCCCGCGAATGAGTGCCCAGATTTTCTCGGTATCCGGTTTGTCCAAGCCGCCTGATCGGGCGTAATTTTCGGCCGCGGCTACATGTTCGCGGCGCTTGCTCGGAAAGCCCTCCCAGATAGCAATAAATGCCGCATCGACGTGACGATAGGCGGCAGAAACGTCATCGCCCGTTGCTTCGGCTACCTCTGCGGCTCGTTCCATCATCCCTCGAGAGTCACCATATTCGCCTGCGTAAAAATACAGACGTGCCGACATGTCGAATGGGATATATGCGTTGGCATCGTTCGTGGGCATTCCCTCGGCGGCCGCCCTGTAAAGTTCGGCTGCACCCTTCCAATCGTTCGCCTGGTAAAGGTCCGAAGCCGATTCATACAGTGGATCTGCCTCGGACAATACACTTACCGTGATTGTCGGGAGTTCGTACATCGGCCGGGGTGCATCTTGAGCTGTGACGGGCGGCGGCATGAGGAATACGGCGAATGCCGTCAGGAGCAGAATCTTCAAACCCTTGGCCATGAGAAGCCTCCTTGCTCGGCCCGGCTTCCAGCGTTCCGATTCCAGTGAGTCGAAATCAGGAAACCTGTGTTTAAGGGGGACCTTCAACTGGAGAAATATACGATATTCGGACTCGACCTGCTGATCGGATTGGGATCCGGACTATCTGACTTGCCAGCAGTCGCTTACCCTGGTACAGGCATGGAACCGCTCCGACATTTTTCCGATGAAAGGCAACTCTGATGGATGTGTCTACTCCATACTACGCGGTCATCTTTACGTCTCAACAGAAGTCGATAGGCGAATGATCCAAGAAAATAAACTGGCAAATATCGCTGAGATTGCTCTCGTGTTTGTGGTGGCTTTCGCCGTAATTGCCGTAGGCTGGAACATCGTCGGCGACGACGATTTCAAGAGGCAGGCGGTCGTCTGGGTCGCGAATGTCTTGATGATGGCCACGGTCTGGGTAGGACTGCGTCTTCGTGGGCAAACCTGGGAACATTTCGGGTTGAGTCGTCGATTCGACGGTCTGCGCGTCCTTGGCAAAACCGTTCTGTTATCCGTAGCCGTTCTCCTGGCCGGTGTCGCTGGTTTCGTGGTCGGATCGATCGTCGCGGTCAACGTGACAGCCCTTCGGGCCGGCGCCGACATGAGCGGCTATGACTATATGCAGGGCAACCTGCCGATGCTGCTACTCGCCCTGGCTGCTGTCTACGTCGTTTCGTCGTTTGGCGAGGAAGTGATCTACCGGGGATTCTTGATGAATCGAGTCGCGGAAATTGGTGGATCCAGTAAGCTAGCCTGGCGGATCGCAGTTGTGATCAGTGCCGTTGTATTTGGCCTGGTCCACTTTAGTTGGGGGCTGTTCGGAGTCATTCAAACGACATTCATGGGACTCGCCCTCGCGATCGCGTATCTCGCCGTCGGTCGGAAACTGTGGGTTCTGGTCCTCGCTCATGCCTACATGGACACGGCGCTACTCGTGCAGCTGTACCTCGGCATGCCGGATGTGTGAAGAGTGGCGATCCGGATGGTGGATTCCAGCAAGGATCAAGATTAGGATGGGCCAGCAACAAATCCTGCCGAGAGAGCTCGGAGACGAAAGGAACCTGGAAGATGGCCCGCAAGTACACCGCTCTGACTTTCACTGATTCCGTGAAAGCAACCCAAGAACACTACGGAACCCGTTCGAATGCAGAACGGGTTGAGGCCTGGGAGATCGACGATCAGACTCTCACAGGCAGAGAGATGTCCCACATCGCGGAGCGGGACAGCTTCTATGTGTCGACCGTGGGCGAGGACGGCTGGCCATATGTGCAATTTCGTGGCGGTCCGAAGGGTTTCTTGAAGGTACTCGGACCGCGCCGTCTGGGCTACGCAGATTTTCGCGGCAACCTGCAGTACATAAGCATGGGCAACTTGCGGAAGAACGACCGCGTTGCCTTGATCCTGATGGATTACCCCAATCGTCAACGGCTGAAGATCATGGCAAGAGCCACGGTCGTTGACGCTGACCAGGATCCCGAGCTCATCGAACAGCTTCAGGTGCCGGAGTACAAGGCTCGCGTCGAGCGCGCGGTGATTCTCGACATCGAGGCGTTCGACTGGAACTGCCCGCAGCACATCACTCCGCGCTTCACGGCAGAGGAGATGTAACTGATTCCGGCTGGCCGGGACTCGCGCATTTCGATTGTAGTGTGCAGATTGGCCATGTGGAATACCTGCATACCCAATAACAGTAGAGGCCTCCACCATGCCCAAATACCTGATCGAGCGTGAAATTCCCGGCGCAGGCGACCTGTCCGCCGAAGATTTGCAGGGAATAGCTCAGACATCGTGTGGGGTTTTGCATAGCATGGGCCCACAGATTCAGTGGGTCGAAAGCTATGTTACCGACAATAAAATATATTGTGTATACGTTGCCCCGGACGAGGCGATGGTGCGTGAACACGCGACGCAGGGTGGCTTTCCCGCAAACAAAGTTTCACGCATTTTATCTGTAATCGATCCAACAACGGCAGAGTAGCTCACTCCTGCTTATATTGTTCGTGACCAGTTTGGTCACACACCGCGCGGAGGTTTCCGCGCATAGCAAGCAGTCGGTAAGTACGTATCATCGTGGCTCCGACTTGCACAACCATGGAGCGCATAGATGCGTACCAAGGGTACAGTAAAGTGGTTCAACGAGCAGAAGGGTTTTGGATTCATCACGCCGGAGGACGGAAGCAAGGATTGCTTCGTTCACCACGCTCTAGATGAAGTTGTAGTTGAGTAAAAGTTTGTGGGTCGTCCCGAGCACTCGGGGCGGCCCATTTTCTTTGCAGGTCTCCCGGAAATCCGAGTCCCGCCTCTAGTCGCCCGGCGGCTGGTCGATTACCTGCACGGTGATTGATCGGTCTTCAATTGGCGCGAGTTCAAATAAAGACCCATAATGTCTGGGTCCACTACATCATTCACCGTAGTGAAAGGAATAAACATGTTCGAGGCTCCCTTTCGACGCGGCATGACACTCGTGATGCTCGCGCTGTTCACTCTCCCAATGCTTGGCTGTGGGGACGACGGTCTTACCGAACCGTCGGAAGACCCGGTTGACCCGGCTGGTGCTTGGATCCTCAACGTTACAGTTACCGACGCTACGGGGGACTGCGATGGCGAGGAAGGGATATCGACACCAGAAACGATCACGATTACGATCACCGGCGGTACGGAACAGCCATTCAATGTCAGCGTCAGTGGATTCTTAGGTAATCCTGCCAACGTCCTTACCGGGACGTTTGATAACAATCGGCTGCTGATTTCCGGCTCCTATGCGGAAGACGGTGGGACGACGACCGCCACACATGATCTCGTGGCCACGTCAGACAACAGGATGGTTGGTGACGAGGCGTGGGGATGGACCGATGGAATCCTCTCCTGTCCCGGCAGTACGTCCACCGTCAGACTTACACGCGCGTAAAACATTGCTGTGAGGTAGCCTCCTTCCGTCGGAGGCTGAAAGCTGCAGACAAGACACGAAGGTTGCGAAGCCAATCATCCGGCTTTCGCACCCCTGGTGTCTATCGCCGGTCTTCGATGCTCACCAGTTCGGCACCCCACGGACAGAACCGTCCTACCGCCACATAATCTTCGAGGAGCGAGTCGACCAATGAGGGGCGGCCGTCGCAGACCTCGATCGTCGCGTCGGCCATCG
>JBDHMQ010000203.1:0-3679 GCA_039656095.1 Gemmatimonadota bacterium
TTTGACGTGCAGCCTGGAGATGGCATGTACAAAGCGCCGGACGAGCGTGTGAAGATCTGGTAGCTGCGGAACCTCCGGGGGGAAAACCTGTTCAACAGGCGGACACGAACCCCTGGAGACTTTCCGTATGTTTCGAAATATCGCTCGAGTAATGACCGGTCTGGCCACAGTTCTTATGGCGGCCACCGCACTTCCCGCTCAACAGTCTGTCAACACGTTTCAGCTGAAACGTTCTGATGCGAATCCTGTGCGTGCCCTGGTCGCCGGACCTGAGGATGCCGACGCGGCGATTCTCCTGCTGCACGACTGGTTCGGGGTGACCGATGCCACGCGCGACGCCCTGCAGCGACTGGCAAATCTCGGCTACCGGGCGATGGCACTCGACCTGTACGATGGAGAGAGCGCCACGACCCACGAGCGCGCGACTGAACTTTCCCGGTCGCTGACCGCAGATGATGTGCGATCCAAGCTCGAGGCAGGACTCTCGGCTCTGAGCGACGCCGGATTCGAGCGTATCGGCACACTCGGGTTCAGCATGGGCGGAAGTCCGGCGTTCACTGCCGCGCGCATGGGTGATGTAAGCGCAGCAGCCGTGGTTTATGGCGGCGGGATGGAGAGTCTATCCGACGAAGAACTGGCCGCGCTCGACTTTCCGCTGCTGCTCGTGACGGGCTCGGACGATGCGTGGCCCATGGGGACCGTACAAGCGCTTCTCCCTCGAATGAATGCGGTTGGCGCGGATCTCGAAGTGTATGTCTATCCGCAGGCTCGGCATGCGTACGCACAGCCACTGTATGCCGGCGGAGCCAATCTGGATCCGGTCGCGACGGAGGCGACCTGGGAGGTTTTGGAAAGTTTTTTCAGGCGGAATTTGAGGGAATAGCGAAGGATGTCGCTTACGGTTCTGCCCGAATCGGCCTTCGGCCCGCTCCCCCGGACTGCTCCAGCAACGCCTGAAAGCGCGGGTCATCCAGCATGGGCTCGAAAATGGGGAGCCACAGCAGGTTGAAGGACCCGAACGGAGGCCTGAGCTCAACGACGCGCTCGAGATTGGAGAGGGCCTTCTCTGAGTTGCCGACGACCTGCCAGAGGATGGCCCTGGTTCGCAGGAGTCCTGGCCAGGCATCAAAATCGGCGTCTACGGGCAGGGGTCCCGGAACCGGCCAGATTGCCCTGGCTTCGTCCAGCCTGTCCGGCGCAATGAGGTCCGGAACCAGCTCCCAGGCGCCTTCCGGTTCGCCGCCGGTGAGATACGAGATGAACAGGTTGGAGCGCATGAAGGCGAGCCGTTTCTCCTGATCAAGCGCCAGCCCTTCCTCCAGCAGCGCGATACTCTCCTGGTACAGTCCGTTCTCCCGGGCTATGTAGCCTGCCACGTTCAGGCGCACGGGCGACCGATCGAGGGCGAGCGCCCGGCGGGAGGCCCGGAGTGCCTCGCTCGAACGACCCTGGTAGGAGAGGTGTTCAGCGTACTGCTGGTGAACCTCCACGTTGTCTGGATCCAGTCCGATCGCCCTAAGGTAGAGGGGCTCGGCCGTTTCAAAGTCCCAGCGATCGCGGTGCACATTTGCCAGGGCGATCGTGGCGGAAGCGTTGTTCGGATCGAGGGCCAGGGCCGTGGTCGCCGCTAGCTCAGCCGCGTCCAACTGACGCGCCCAGTCTGAGGAGTCGGACGCCCAGAGCACGGAGTCGCCCGGGATACCCATGTAGAAGGGTACGAGGGCCTGGCTCTCGGCCAGGCCGGCCCAGGCTGGAGCCCAGGTGGAATCACGAGCCACGGCAGCGGCAAACAAGTCGACGGCTTCAAGGACACTTGGCCCCCGCTCCCGCATTCGCGCACGACCCGCGAGGTACAGATCAAACGCCTCGAGGTCGGCCGTGGGCGTAACCAGGCTCTCGCCTTCATTCAGGCCCAGCGGCACGGTGAGCGCCTCTGCGATGGCCTCCGCAATCTCGCTCTGAATCTGGAAAATGTTGTCGAAAGTGCGGTCGTACTGGTCGCTCCACAGATGCGAGTCCGAAGCAACATCGATCAATTGGGCCGTGATGCGAAGTTGATCGCCGTCTTTCCGCACGCTGCCCTCGAGCAGGTATGACACGCCAAGCTCGGCACCGACCTCCCGCAGGTCCCGCTGCACATTCTTGTAGGCGAAGGCTGAGGTCCGCGCCGAAACGCGTAACTCGCGGATTCGGGCCAGCGTATTGAGGATCTCCTCGCTGATCCCGTCGCTGAAGTACTCCTGGTCGCCACCCCGACTCATGTCGGTGAATGGAAGGACGGCGATGGACGGACGGGGGTCCTCCGATGGGTCGACGAACGCGAGGCGAACGTCGGCGGCTGGCTCCTGCGCAGCATCGGCCGCCATTTCCGGCGCACTCTGCCGTCCCACCCACCACGCGCCCGCAACGAGCGCCACCACGCCTGCCAGGGCCATAAGTCCGGCAGGCCAGCGCTGAGAGGCCGGCGCGGCGATCATTCCTTCGATTTCTCCCGTCTCTGGACCGCTCGTTCGCTGAACGCCCTCTGGCGTGACCTCGAACGCCCAGGCCAGCATCAGCGCGAGAGGGAAGCCGAGAAGGACGACCGCTGTGATGAACGGCAGGAAGCTCTCCGGTAGCCGCAGTCCCTGTCCGAGAATGTCGGCTGCCTGGAGGATGATGAACGCGCCCGCCCCATAGACCGCCGCGACCTTGAACACTTTGCGGCGCTTCAGCTCGGCGAAGAACTCCTGGTAGGACTTCACTCGCCGGCCTCCCGCAGGACCATCGGGCGGGTGCGCTCAGCCTCCGGGGTGCGGACTTCCGGGAGGTCGGCCAGGCCACGCTCTGCCAGCCACTCCTCTACTCGAGGGTCCGATCGAAGCGGTTCCAATCTCGGGCGTCGGAACTCTATAACGCGCCCGAAAGGTTGCTGATCCATCCGCTCCAGGCCGTCGACCACGGCGCTATCCTGCTGACCGACCATGAGCCAGTGAAGAGGTCTCATCTCACCCCTTAGCCCGACCGGAACGTCTGCCAGATTCCCACCGGCGATCCCGTTCACGAATTCCTCAATCTGGTCTCGGGACTCGAACCAGGGACCATCGTCATCCGGGTCAACGCGATCCGCCTCGTCATACGCATCGATCGCAGCCGCAAGATCTCCCTGTTCCAGATGTGAGATAGCCTTGTTCCTAAGGGCGCCGGCCCGCTGGGCGGGGTCGGTCAGTCGCGAAAGCTCCAGCTCAGAGAGCTCCAGCGACTCCGCGAGTCTTGTATCTACGTCCAGGGCGAAAGACAGCATCCCCAGGCGAATCGGAGCCCCGTCGAGCACTGCGGCGCGGTCCATGACCCGGACGGCCTCGGCAATGCGCCCTACATTGAGCAACAGGTCGCCGTACTGCTGGTGCGCTTCCGCATTGTCGGGGTCCAGCTCGAGTGCTTGGAGGTACGCAGCTTCGGACTTCTCCCACTCCGCTCGATTCCGGTGCACGCTTCCCAGGGCGATGAGGGCGGATGCGTTCTTCGGATCCAACTCGAGTGCCCGCCGCGCCGCCCGTTCGGACTCCGCCAACGCTATCGGATTGAATTCCTGTCGAGTCATGTCCTCCGGGCGCGCTTCCGAGTGCCAGATCCTCAGTTCAGCCACTTCAGCGAGCGCGGCCCAGGCCGGCGCCCAGGTGGAATCGCGTGCGACGGC
>JBDHMQ010000204.1:0-4298 GCA_039656095.1 Gemmatimonadota bacterium
CATCAGGAACGAATCGAGTTTCTCCTTCAGCCGCTCGCGACGCTGCCCAAACGAATGTGCTTTCTCTCTCTCACGCTCAACGACCTCGGCCGGGGCTCTGTCGGTGAAACCGGAGTTCGCCAGCTTCTTTGTCGTCGCTTCCAATAATCCCTTGAGACGATCCAGTTCCGCCGTGATACGAGATCTCTCCCGTTCCATGTCTACGACGCCTTCGAGCGGCAGGAACAGCTCGACACCAGAACGAAGTACCGCGTGCGCGCCTGGAATACCTGAAGGAATCGAACCTTCGACGGACAAGCTGGAGAGTCGCGCGAGTGACAAGGCTCCGGCCTCTTCCTGTGCGAGGGCTGTCTGCAACTCGTCGGACACGCTCGAAACGACGAGCCCGACCTTCTGCCCCGGATCAATTCCGTACTCGGCGCGCATATTACGGACCGATCCGACCAATTCCTTCAGTTCATTCATGGCTGCTACAGCCTCCGGCCATTCTTCGAGTTCCGTACCGGATGGCCATGGCCCGTTCAGGAGCGTGTCTTCCGAACTCCGACCTGGAAGATGGCAATACAACTCTTCTGTGATAAACGGCATAACTGGATGCAGAAGGCGAAGCCAACCGTCGAGAACAAAGGCAAGCGTCGAAGCCGCGGAGTCCCGGCTCTCCGGCCCGCGGTCGCCGCGCAGGCGCGGTTTGGCCAGTTCGAGATACCAGTCACAGAAATCTCCCCACACGAACTGGTAAGTCTCTTCCGCTGCCTCGTGAAGTTCCTGGACGCTTCAGCGAACCTCGTGAGGATCCATCGGTCTGCTACTTCAAGCGTTGTATTCGCTGGTGGTCGCTTGAGATCTTCCTGCGTCAATTCACCGAGCGCGAATCGGACGGCGTTCCAGATCTTGTTGGCGAAATTCCTGCCAACCTTGAACGAGCCCTCAAGGTCGTCGTGATCGAGCTGCATATCCGTACCGATCGCCGCCGCTGACACAAGCGTGAAGCGCATGGCATCTGCACCGAATTTCTCCACTACGTCGAGAGGGTCGATCCCATTTCCCAATGATTTCGACATCTTGCGGCCCTCGGCGTCACGCACCGTCCCGTGCATCAGAACGTCCGTGAATGGCACCTCGCCCATAAACTCGAGCCCAGCCATCACCATTCTGGCGACCCAGAAGAACAGAATTTCGGGCGCCGTACTCAGCGCGCTGGTCGGATACAACGCAGCAAGGTCGGGAGTCTCTTCCGGCCACCCGAGTGTACTGAACGGCCACAGCCACGAGCTGAACCAGGTATCCAGCACATCCGGATCCTGCTGCACACCACCTCCGCAGGCGGGGCAAACATCGGGATCGTCACGCAGCACGATCACTTCGTCACAATCGTCACAGTACCAGACGGGAATACGATGCCCCCACCAGAGTTGCCGGCTGATGCACCAATCCCGAACGATCGTGAGCCAGCGCTCATACGTCGCGCCATATCTATCGGGATGGAACCGGAGCCTACCGTCTCGATATGCCTCAAGAGCCGGCTCGGCCAATGGTTTCATCTTCACAAACCACTGCAGGCTCAGCCGGGGTTCGACCATGGTGTTGCATCGGTAGCAGTGCCCGACGGAGTGTTGGTGAGTCTCGATGTCTTCGAGCAAACCGCCAGACTTCAGGTCGGCAATCACCTGTTTTCGAGCCTCGAAGCGATCCAGGTTGCGGTACGCTTCAGGCGCATTTTCGCCGATTGTCGCATCGTCATTCATCACGTCAATGCGAGGCAATTCGTGCCTGATACCGATCTCGAAGTCGTTTGGATCGTGGGCTGGCGTGACTTTGACGAAACCCGAACCAAACTCCGGGTCTACGTACTCGTCAGCGATGATCGGTATTCGCCTCCCGGTCAGAGGAAGCATCACCTCGCGACCCACCAGATGGGCGTGCCGTTCATCCGCAGGGTGCACTGCAACAGCCGTGTCCCCAAGCATTGTCTCTGGACGGGTAGTCGCTACGACAACCCACTCGTCCGTCGCGTCCGCCAGCGGATATCGAAGGTGGTAGAGTTTACCACCCACGTCCTGGTGCTCAGCCTCCTCATTCGACAGCGCTGTGAGACAGCGCGGACACCAATTGATGATGTAGTTGCCGCGGTAGATCAGACCTTTTTCGTGAAGCCGAACAAACACCTCTCGTACAGCTCGTGACAGTCCCTCATCCAGCGTAAAACGCGTGCGATCCCAGTCGCACGAGCAGCCGATGGTCTTGAGCTGTCCGATTATCCGGGTGCCGTACTCATCGACCCATTCCCACATCTTCTCGACGAATGCTTCGCGCCCGAGATCCTGTCGTCGAATTCCCTGCTTCGCCAGGTCCTGCTCGACGACGTTCTGAGTGGCGATACCGGCATGATCGGTTCCCGGAATCCAGACGGCATCACGCCCGCGCATCCGTTGATACCTGATCAACACGTCCTGAATCGTGTTGTTGAGACCGTGTCCCATGTGAAGCGCCGCCGTAACGTTGGGTGGCGGAATCACCATTACGAATGGATCAGTGGCGTCACTCGCAGGCACATGGAAAGCCCCGCGCGACATCCAACGGGCATATAGCGGCGCTTCGATACCAGATGGATCGTATCGGGTTCCGAGAGGATTGGATTCGGACGGTTCGGTCATGGCAGACTTGCGGGTCACGGAAATGATCGGCGGACGGCACATCTATGTGCCCGCTCGCATGGTCCGATAGTGTAATCCTCGGCGCGGCGAAGGGCGAGACGTTGGCCCTCATGCGGCACTATTCGGAAGCCGCAGCGGCCCTCAAGGAATCCTGCAGCCGCTGCTCCAGTTCCTCTTTCGAACGCTCTCGAATCGCCGCGGCCCGCTCTTTTCGAATCTTCTCCACCTCGTCGAGCATGTCCTGAAGTTGGATATCGCGCAGGTCGCGCATTTCCTGTCTGCTCTCTCGGCCGTTTGGTCCTTCTTCTGCGAATAACTGTCCCAAGCTCAAGGGAATCAAGAAACCGTCGACGTAGATCCCGTCGGGTGTGACGCCCCACTCGTGACCCTCGTCGCCAGTCAACCATTCCATCGCATGCCGTCGCTGCTCCTCTGACAGGTTCAGGCTGTCGAGCATTCGGCCGAGCCGCGACCGGATCTCGCCCTCGTACGCCGCATAGGCGTCGCGGGGGAGATACTCTGGAATCGGCTGGCCATCGAGGTCATACAACAGCCGTTCATCGCCCTCGTGCGGCTGAAGTTTCTCGGCGTTGGTCAGACGAGGAGGGCCTTCCAGTCCACGGCTGGGAATGGGAATCGCTACCTCTTGACCACCGGTTACCTCGGCGTCCGGTTGATCCTCTTCGGGCTCCGGTTCGTCTTCCGGCGGCAGGCGGATGGCTTCCGGATCGCTCTCAAATTCAAGGTCCGGCAGCACCTCATCCACTTGCACGACAGGCAATCCCTGCAAGACAATGGCTCGGCGCTCGGGGGGGATGCGAAATGAAGCAGGATCCAGTGACAGTGCCCGCGCCAACACAAAGATCACGAACAAGTGAACGACGGCAGAGATACCCAGTCCGATTCGAATCGCAGTGCGGTAATCCCGCCGCCGCGAATCCAGGGAACCAGTCTGCCACTGTGGTTCCGTCACGCCGTCGCCTTGAGACGGGCGGCAACTTCAGCATATCGTTCGGGAGCCACCGTGAGCGATAGGCGCGCGAATCCCTCTCCGCCAGAACCCAGGGCCGTCCCCGGCATGAGAACGAGCGCTTCCTGCTCGAGCAACTCACGACACCAGGCAGCCGAATCACCTCCAGGAACTTCGAACCACAAGTACAGCGTCGCGAGAGGTGCTTCCAGCTCGAACCCGGCATCCTGAAGCGCCTGGACGGCTGCGTCCCGTCGTTCTCGGAGGGCCGAAACGGTTCGCTGTATGAATGTGTCTGCCTCCGCCAATACCGCAGCTCCCGCCGCCTGAATACCCAGATAGGACCCGGTATCGAAAAAGGTCTTAACCCGGCGAAGGTCGGCGATGAGCCCAGCATTGCCAGCAACCCAGCCAAGTCGCCAGCCCGT
Organism: Gemmatimonadota bacterium; assembly: GCA_039656095.1. GTDB lineage: Bacteria > Gemmatimonadota > Gemmatimonadetes > Palauibacterales > Palauibacteraceae > JARFPW01. The sequence continues at coordinate 4,053 of JBDHMQ010000204.1, forward strand.
CATGTTGTACGTCTTGGAAAACGAATGAAATTCGAGCCCGATTTCGCGTCCGCCCGGGACTTCCAACAGGCCGGGAGCCCGATAACCATCAAAGGTGATTTCCGAGTAAGCGTTGTCGTATAGCAGACATGCGCCTCGGTCTGCACAAGCCGCGACGACCTCCCCCAGATATGCATGGTCGGCGACGGCAGATGTCGGGTTATTGGGATAATTCAGGTAGACCAGCTTCAGCCGCCCGGGAGCATC
>JBDHMQ010000205.1:0-3658 GCA_039656095.1 Gemmatimonadota bacterium
GAGTTGTGGTTTGATGACGTGTTGATTCGAAAGGACGGCTTGTTCGTGCTGCCCGAGCTCGAGCAGCTCAATCCGGACCGGCTTCTGGCAGACTGACTGCTGACCGAAGGGTAATGCGATGTCTGAAGTCACTAAAGAGCCTATCAGACTGGGGCCCGAGGAGCGGCTGAAAGGTCTGCGGGTAATGATTGGCAACACACCGCTGCTGGCTATAACTCTTCAGTTTTCGGGCAGCCGTCGAACGATTTACGTCAAAGCCGAAAACCTCAATCTCACCGGCAGTATCAAGGATCGGATGGCGCTGCATATCGTGCAGCGTGGTTATGAATCCGGTCGCTTGAAGCCCGGCGGGCGAATTATCGAAGCGACCAGCGGCAATACCGGCATCTCGTTCGCCGCGATCGGACGGGCGATGGGCCATCCTGTGACCATCTTCATGCCGGACTGGATGAGCGGGGAGCGTGTGGCTCTGATTCGCAGCTTTGGGGCAGACATTGAACTCGTCTCGGCCGAGGAAGACGGCTTCGTCGGTAGCATCCGGCTGGCAGAAGAATTCGCGGCGGAAGCACCGGGTGCCTTTCTCCCGAGACAGTTCGCGAACGAAGACAACGTCGAGGCCCACGAGTTGACCACCGGGCCGGAGATTCTCGCCCAGCTCGCTCACAACCTGCGGCCACCCGACGCGTTCGTGGCCGGAGTCGGTACGGGCGGGACCATCATGGGCGTAGGAAAGTGCTTACGAGCGGCGAATCCGGAAGTGCGCGTTCACCCGGTGGAGCCGTCCAACTCGCCAACGTTGTCCGTCGGATGCCGGGTGGGCCATCACCGGATCCAGGGAATTTCGGACGAGTTCATCCCGCCAATTGTTCATCTTGAGCGTCTGGACGATGTGGTGGCAGTCGACGACGGAGATGCGATCTGCATGGCTCAGAAGCTGGCGGCGACCCTCGGACTGGGTGTAGGGATTTCTTCCGGCGCCAATCTGCTTGCTGCCCTTGTGGTCCAGAAAGAAATGGGCGGCGATGCCGTCGTGGCCACCGTGTTTCCGGACAGCAACAAGAAGTACCTGAGTACAGATCTACTTGGCGATGAGCCGCAAATCCCTGGCCACCTCACGCCACTCGTCACCCTCGAAGGGTTTCGTGCGATGGGGCGTGTGTGCGATGTGTGCTTCGAGCCGGGGAATCCCGCCGGCCAGCCAGTTCCACTGACCCTGCGCCGGCCTGGCGAGGAATTGCTCCCCTGAATCAGGTGCTGACTAGGCGGCCTCGCCGCCCATGCTCTTGCTGACCCACCAGCCGAGAACCATCCCGTAAACCGCATGGCCCATGGCCGATCCCAACAGCGCCATCATCTGCTCAGAATTGTTTGCGCTGAACATGCCGGCACCCGCCATCGGCATCACGATCGCCTGGGAGACGACCCACATCACCATTCCAAATATCAAGCCCTTCATCCAGCCGCTGCCGCCGGGGATCTTGTCCCACAGGACCATAGCGAAAACAGCCGGCAGCACCACCGCGCCGATCATGAAGTGTGCCAGCATCCCCATCCTTGAGCCCATCCCCATCATTTCGCCAAGCGTAGTGGCGATGTCCATTGGGCAGCACATCATCAACGGGGCGACGTAGTACATCATCAGGGTCATCAGGATGGTCCCGGCGAGTCCGCCGATAACTGCCTGCGTGAGTCTGGGCTTCACATGCACCTCCATTGGATCGATGATCGCATTGGGTCCGGCAGAACGATTCCGGCCGTTCCAAAGTCTACTAAGTGTACTACGGACACTGCGGAGCGCGGTAGTCCCTGCCCTACTCGGACTCACTCTGCTCGCGCAGATGTTCCAGCGATTCGGCCAGCTCGCGTCGCAGTTCGAGCAGCCAGGAGCGAAGGTCGCTGCGGCGCCGCAGGGCGACATATCGGCGGACGTCCACACACGCATCCACCCACAGATCGCGGGATCTGTACGTGACAAGCGACACCGGAGGTACGAGCACGAATACGGCAACGGCCCACGGCCAGCCGAGAAGCGAGCCCGCCGCGATCGCGATTAGGATCGTCCAGCCGAGGTATAGAACGGTTCCGGCCATGATCTTCCAGGTAGCGCGCTCGTCTGAATCGAGCCCGGGACGCCGGGCAATCAGGCCGGTGAGCCTGTACGGGACGAACATCATCACGGTTCCCACCGCGGCGATTGGTCCCCCGATTCCAAACAGGACGATCCGTCGGACGGCCCACGCAAACGCTGTACGCAGCCGGGTTGCCGTATCGAGCTCGGAGGCACCGATTCCCAGCGCCTCAAGGCTGTGCGAGAACCGTTCGATCGCGCCGTGCAGGCTCTCGACTCTCTCCGGATCTGTACTCCGTAGCCGTGACAGCGTCTCGGACATCTGTCGCAGACGGCGCACCCGGTCTCCCGGTTTGTGCTCCAGACCCAGCTCGACGGCGTACAGCGCTTCGGCACACTCGAGAACCGGTAGATCCTCCCAGCGCTCCACGTTGAGAGTGACTTCGCGCAGTGCGGCATCGATCCGGCGTGTGAGCTCGCGCACCGCGTCCACATCATCCTCCGGACGATCTCGCAGATCGTCCCACCTGACAGGCTCGCCGACGAGGGCGTACGCTTCGGAGCGGAATCTCTCCTTCTCGCGAAGAATCATCCCGACGGGAACGATCGGAAAATCTCGACCCAACCGAGCGGCGGCACCGAGTGAAATGCGGGCGGCCCCGGTCCGCAGCTCCGCCATCGATGGCTCGCTGTGGCTTTTCCCTTCTGGAAATATTCCGACCGCGCAGTCTTCCTCGAGGGCTGTATGGACGGCCTCGAACACGCTTCGGTTCCGGCCCAGAAGTGTCGGATCGTCCTGCCGGCGGTACACGGGAATCGAGCCGCTCGCGCGAATCAACCAGCCGATCAGCTTATCCGTAAACAGGGGGGCCTTCGCCAGAAAGCGTACCGGCCGGCCCGCCGCAGCCGCCACAAAACCGGGATCGACTAACGAGTTCGGGTGGTTTCCGACGAACAGCACCGGGCCCTCGGCAGGAGGCGTCGCGCCCTCGACCCGAAACCGGTAAAACGAGCGAACCACCGTGGATGCTACTCGCGACAGGGCGGGCAGCAGCCACGTCCGGGAGCCGGAGCCTGCGTCGCTCATCTTCCCTTCAACTCGGTCATCCGACACCTTTCCATAGTCCGGGCCCGCCGGGCACACCAAATCGCCCAAGCCTGGAGACCGAACCGTGACCTCCGGATCACCCCGTCCCCTCGCATTTATCACCGGCGCCAGCGCTGGGATCGGACAGGCCTGCGCCCGCCGCTTCGCCGCGGAAGGCTGGGACCTCGCCTTGTGGGCGCGCCGCGCCGATCGACTTCACGATCTCGCCGCCAGCCTGAAGGAAGATCATACGATCGGGGTGCAAACGGCCAGCGTAGACGTGCGCAATCGCGACGCCGTGAGCGCTGCTGCTGCCGCGCTAATCGATTCAGCCGGCGTCCCGGACCTTCTGCTGAACAACGCCGGCCTCGCGGTCGGCCGGGATTTTTTGCACGAAGGATCGGCTGACGACTGGGATCGGATGATCGATACGAACCTCAAGGGCCTGCTCAACGTGTCGCGCGCAATTCTGCCCGGTATGGTGAAGCGAGGCTCTGGCCATG
>JBDHMQ010000206.1:0-3634 GCA_039656095.1 Gemmatimonadota bacterium
CGACGATGAGTATATCCCCTGGATGAATACGAGCACGGACCCTGCGACATTCAACAGCGAGTTCACCGGTTATACGGCGGACGACATTGGCGAACAAATCGTCATCAAGTCCAATTCAGCCAACGGTGGTCTGAATCCGAGCTGGTACTACCCCTGGCGTCCGCCAGGCCAGGCCGGTGGTAGCGACTACCGAACAAACATCAATTCGTGTGTGGATCCATCCCAGGGCTATTCGATTGGGATGGAAGTGGACGCCGAACCCGGCAACATGGTTGGTCCCACGAAGCAGGGCTTCCAGGACCTGATCAACCAGGACCCACACGCCGTTTGGAACAGCAACATGCAGTGCATCACCGACGATGTAGATGCATTGAGTTCTAACGGAGATGCCTGCCGGTCGAGCCCTCGTGTGCGTCCCGTACCCTTGTTTGATCCAAGCGAGAGCCCTTTGAATGGCGCACATCCGTTCAAGTTTACAAACTTCGCCGGGATCTTCGTGGAAGGATTTCAGGGCAACAATGTGATCGCACGGTGGATCGGCTATACCGCCCTCAACCCCGCGTCACCGAATGAGACGACGGCCGGACCACAATTCAAGGTACTCCGCCTCGTCGAGTAGCGACGCATCACCCGATCGAACTCGGGGGCACGGAGACATGAACCAACGGGCGGGTTGCTGATGGTAGCGACCCGCCCGTCGTGCGTCCGGTTCGTACCTTGGGTTACCCTGTCACGACATGCAGGTCCCGGACGTTATGAAACTGACGGCCGGAACCGGCGAGGAGTCTCGAACTCAGTTCCTTTGTTCCCGTGAGGGCCGTGGATTTTCAAACGACTTACCGCGACTTATATCCGGCGCTGCACCGGTTCGCCCTGCGCTTGAGTGGTGATCCAGATGTAGCTGACGATGTCGTGCAGGAAGCGTTTACCCGGCTGCTTGAGCACGACTTGCCATCGGATGAGGCGCGGCCCTGGTTATATGTCGTGGTCACGAATTTGTATCGGGATCGGATTCGAAATCGCGAACGACGGGGTCGGCTTCTCGCGGCTCAGCCTCCCGTACCGGAGGTGCCTGAGGCAGCCGATCTGGCTGTCGAGCGGGCGGAGCGAGTCGCGAGAGTGCGGCGGGCGCTGGGAGGATTGTCGGAGCGGGATCGTCGTATGCTGCTCATGCGTGAAGAAGGATTTAAGTACGCTGAGATTGCCGAGGTACTCGGGGTGCGCCCTACGTCGGTGGGTGCGCTAGTCGCGCGGGCGCTGAAGAGGTTCGCCCGTGAGTACGGAACTCTGGATGAGGCCGAATGAACCATCTTACGGACGCTGTACTACAGGCCTGGATCGACGAGGAGTTGGATCCCGCCGATCGAGTTCAGGTGGCTGACCATCTGGCCTCCTGTAGTGCTTGTCGCAACACGCTCGCTGAGTTGCGGGCCACCGCGGAACTATTCACCGGGGCACTCGTTTTCTACGATGAGAGCATTATGCGCTCTTCGCAGCGGGAAATGAGTGTCGGCAGGACGCATGGTAGTCGGACACTGCCGCGGTGGGTCGGTCGGGCCGCCGCAGTGACCCTCTTGTTGGGTGGGGCTGCGGTGGCTGCGGTCATTCCGGGCTCCCCGCTGCGCGAGTTGATACGGGGGCCGGATGCTACAGAGGTGACCCCGGCGCCTGAAGAGATTGCCGCGATTGATCTTGGAATATCTTCGGGTGCGAGCATCACCGTGCGTCCACTTGATGGCCGAATTCGAATCCGGATCAATGGTTTTCCAGCAGGAACACGGGTTCGAATTGTGCTGATAAACGGAGCCCTGGCGGTGGCAAGCTTGCCTGATGGCGAGCCGAATGCTCGATTTGTGGTAGCGGCGGGATTGCTGGAAGTTGTTGGTCCCGGGTCTGGGAGCGCTTTGCAGGAAGACGTTGGACTCATTCTGCAGCTGCCACGTCTGGTCCAATCTGGCGTGGTCGAGTTGAACGGCGTCGTTGAGGCGCGCGTGTCTGGCGGTCGTATCGTCGCGGAGCGGCAAGTCTCCCGGTTGGGAGACGAGGAAGTGATTATCGAAGTCGGCGAGTAGGTCGCACTCGCCCGGGAGGGGGAGCGCACGAATGACACTAGGTCTGGCGATCGTAGCGAGTCTAGGACTGGCTTTCCAGGCGGTTCCTGGTACGGTTGAAGGCGTGGTGCGCAGTGCCGATGATGGTCAGCCTATCCCAGGTGCCGAAATTGAACTCGTTGGTACTGGACGAACCACGGTTGCGGACACCGCCGGGCGATACGTCGTGGAGGTTTCGGCCGGAGAACACCGCCTGAGGGCCCATCGGTTTGGTTTTGCCCCCCTGATTGTAGAGTTGTCCGTTCCCGCATCCGGTCTCATAGCCGTCGACTTCCATCTTCAAGTCAATGCGTTTCCCATGCCGCCGGTTACCATCGTCGATCGTCGCGCGTCTGGTTCCGATAGACAAAAACAAGACGCAGCAATGGCAGTTGCTGTTCCGGCACAGGCGTCTGTCAGAGTCCTGGATACGTCGCCCGGTGTGACAGAACTCGGAATCACGTCGGGCGCACAGGCGCTGCTCGGGCCGGATCCTCCTGCACCGGATAACGTCTTGTATGTCAGGGGTGCCGGTGCGTCTCTCGACCTCGTCTTGCTGGACGGTGCTCCGGTACATGCCCCGTTCCATCTCGGTGGCCTGGTTGAGCCCGGACTCCCACCCTCGATACAGCGTGCCCAGAGGATGCAAGGCGGTGTTACCGCTCGTTACGACGGGGGCCTGTCTGATGTTCTGTTGTTGACGAGTCGGCCGGGAGCGGAGGGCGTGCACTCCAGCCTGTTTGCCGACATGTTGGCGGCCGGCGGGAGTTTTGAGTCGGCTTCGTCTGATGTTGGTGCCCTATTCATCTCATTTCGATCCCTGCACAATTCTTTGAATAGTGCCATACTCGATACCGGGCTCCCGCAGCGTTATTCGGACATGCTTGTGCGCTCAGATCTGTTTCTTGCGGATCATGACACGCTGTCTGTGACCGTGTTTCGCAACGAAGAGACAGTCCGGCTCGGCGACGAATCGGCATTCGATGAGCCCCGGTGGGGAAACACTGCCGGGTCTGTCCGCTTGATGACGGACACGGGTCTCGGGCGCATGGAGGTCGGAGCAGCCCTTGGTGAGTTCTCGACACGCCTGCCAGTCGGAGTTGTGGATCCGCTGACGGCCAGTGGAAGCACTCGTCGAACCCGATTATGGGCCGACTTCACGCGCCAGGCGGGCGATATTGAACTCGGCTACGGCCTTCAAGGCGATCACCTGAGTCTTAGAACTAGATTCCGGGAGCCCACGGATTCTGACCAGACAATCCGGTTGAGCCAACGCGCGGATGCAGGAGCGATCGGCGCCTGGGTAGAGGGAAGTCGGGAGATCAGTCGCCGGGTGGACTTGAAGATTGGGATGCGCGCCAACTTTCTGACCGATGGCCTGGGCAATTCTCTATCACCACGAGTGCTCATTGGTTGGGAAGTGGCCCCAGATCTGCGCTTGACCGGATCCTTCGGCAGGTTTCATCAATTGGTGGTAACTGTCGATACGGATCTTCCCGTCGAAACCACGCTGGGATCCACACCGGATGGCCTGTTTCTCGGCA
>JBDHMQ010000207.1:0-3863 GCA_039656095.1 Gemmatimonadota bacterium
ACATCAACTGCTCCGGCATATGAGTGATGTGCTTGGGTATGCCCGAACAACATTTGAAGGCGGACGAATTCGCGCACAAACTTTGGCGACGTTCGAGGAGGAAATCGCCCGATTCCACGAGCAAATCGACTTGTTGTCACAACACGTTGGATCAGCGGATTCCGGAAGCGTGACCCCTGGCCAGTTGCTCCAGGGCCCGTTAGCGGACGCAATGACGCACGCAGGTCAGCTCGCGATGCTCCGGCGAATGTCAGGTTCGCCAATTCCCCCCGAGAACTTCATCGTCGCTCAAATCGATGCAGACAACGTCGGCCCCGACCAACCGGCGGCCACCAGTACCGATGCCGACTGGTACGATGCGGAGGATGAGCCCTGGTAGCCGCCTACTAGGCCGCGATGTGCCCTTCCAGATCGCGCACGTTGGTAAACCCGAGCTCGCTGAGGGCAGCCTCGGCGATCGCAGCCCGGCGGCCGGACTGACAATAAACGACCAGTTCGTCGGAGCCTTCCAACTCCATCTCCGAATACCGCTTTTCGAGTTCGGTATACGGAATGTTGATCGCCCCAGGGACATGTCCCGCGGCGAACTCCTCGGGCGTTCTGACATCAAGAATCGTCGGCGCCGTTTCGGCTTCAATGCGCGACATTAATTCGGCAGCCCCGATCGTCGTTGAGTCGATGGTGGCTGTGTCCTGCGCGATCGCGGTGCCTGTCACGGCGAAAAGTACGAGCAAGGCAAGGCTGGAGGCCCGGGATATCCGTGTCTTCATCTGTAGTCTCTCTGGTGTGCTGTGATCATGCCGCTGAACCGTGAACGAAATATACTAGGCAATCGTAGGCCTGACTCCCCGTGATCCGATTCGCGACAAATGACAGAGAATTCAGATAACGCCAACGTTGCCTTTCACCCTCCTGTTCTCTTGCTCGGTCTGCTGGTTGCCGGTTCGGTCTTATGGAGAACGGCTGCGCTTTCATTCCTTCCCGACTCCGTATCAGAGTTACTTGGCCCTGGTATCACCGGTGTCTCAGTCATCCTGTTCTGGTGGTCTGTGCTGACCATGCTTCGCGCAGGCGCCAACCTTCCGACCCACAAACCGTCCACCGTATTCGTTGTGCGCGGGCCGTATCAGTTCTCACGCAATCCGATCTATGCCGCGATGCTGCTGCTGATCATCGGAATTGCCTGCTGGCTGAATAGCGCCTGGTTTCTCATCGTGGCGGCGGTGTTTGTCGGGCTGATCACCTCCGGAGTCATCGTGCGAGAGGAACAGTACCTGAGTCGGATATTCGGTACCGAGTATGATGACTACTGTTTGCGAGTGCGGCGTTGGCTGTAGACAAGCTTGTCTCCGGGGCTCAGACCGGCGTGGATCGGGCCGCTCTGGACGTCGCCATTGAACTTGGTATCCCGGTCGGCGGGTGGGTTCCAAGAGGTCGAATCGATGAGCTGGGCCGGATTCCCGATCGATACCCGAACCTCCTCGAAACCGCGTCCGCAGACTTCAGCGAGCGTACCGCCGCCAACGTCCGGGACTCCGATGGAACGCTGATTATCTCTCGGGGTCCGCTGTCGGGCGGCTCGCTGTATACGGGGGAGGTCGCTGATCGACTTGGCCGGAAATGCCTCCACGTGGATCCCGACGAGGACACGATCGAAGGTACGGCGGCGACCGCAATTGCCTGGCTGGATCGGTATGATATCAAGGTGCTGAATGTCGCCGGGCCACGAGCTAGCAAGGATCCTGCGGCGCACGATCGGGCGGTCGATCTGCTTCGGATTGTGCTGCGACCGTGATGCCAGAGCTGCGCGCTTCAGGATAGCGACCAAGAACCCTTACTTCGGCACCCAGAGCCTGAAGTTGTGCCACTGCATCCTGCTGCGTGGCAGCCGGTGCTTCACAGATGTCTACATAAAATCGGTATTTCCACGGCTTGCCCGGGATTGGCCGGGATTCGATCCACGACAGGTCCAGGGCGCGTTCTGCGAACACTCCGAGCGCCTCATACAGGCTTCCGGCCTGATTCGGCAGTGTAAAACTCACCGACAGTTTGGCCGGATCGGCCAGGAGTTCAGGCTCGCGGGCTATCATCAAGAAACGCGTAAAGTTGGCCTCGTGGTCTTCGATCCCCTCGCGGAGTACCACAGCGCCGTACCGATCCGCAGCAAGCCGGGAAGCTATGGCCGCATCCGCACCGAGCCGTCCGTCGACCAGTGCGCGCACGCTTCCCGCCGTGTCATTGGAAACGACCTGACGGATTTTCGGATGGGAAGCAAAGAATCCGCGGCATTGGGCGAGCGCCACCGGATGAGACGCCACACTATCAAGCATCGTGATGTCGTCCCGTTCATCCCGCACGATTAGACAGTGCCTGACTCGTACGAGCACTTCGGCAACGGCCTGAAGGTGCGAGCTACAGAGGCGATCCAGGTTCCCGGCCACGGATCCGAGAAGCGTGTTCTCCACAGGTATGATGCCGCAATCCACTTCGCCGGACTCGACGACCCTGAACAGGGCATCGAATTCTCCGCATGGGACGCACGACGCTTCAGCACCACAGGCGATCAGGGCAGCCTCGTGGCTGAACGCTCCCAGGTCGCCTTGAAAAGCAACCGTTTTCATGTACGCGCGATCTCTGCCCGGCGGGTCAATCCGACCAACGACCAGAACAGGTCACGGAGATCCTCTTCCTCGATTCCGTTGTCCCGCGCAAACGTCGCTGCACGGCGCACCACGACCGCTTCGCGTTTTGGATCGAGCACCGGGAGGCCAGCCGCTTTCTTGGCCGCCGCTACCCGGTGAGCGACGTCCACGCGACGAGTGACCAAGGCGAGCAGTTGTTCATCGATACTCTCAATTTCCGCCCGGAGATTGGCTAGTGGCTGCAGATCACCGCCGGTCTTGCTCATCCAGCCACCTCCCGTCGCAATTCCTGCTTCGGAATGGGAAGGTGCCGGCCAGCGGCGGCCGCGAATTCCGCGATGCGTCGCATCATGCGATCGAACGCCACGGGATCCATTGCCTGTGCGGAATCAGACCACGAGTCATCTGGCGTGACGTGTACTTCGACGAGAAGCCCGTCTGCGCCTGCGGCAACGGCAGCACAGGCCAGGGGCTCGACCAAGTGTCGTACGCCGGCAGCGTGACTGGGGTCGACGAATACAGGCAGATGCGTCTCTCGCTGCAACACCGGAACTGCCGCCAGATCGAGGGTGAAACGGGTCGCAGTGTCGAAGGACCGAATACCCCGCTCACACAGGATTACACTTGGGTTGCCCCCGGCCAGAACATACTCAGCCGCCAGGAGAAACTCGGACAGCGTTGCAGCCAGTCCCCTTTTGAGAAGTACCGGGCGCTCAATACGGCCAAGCTCCTTGAGGAGGGGGACGTTCTGCATCGAACGCGCCCCCACCTGAAGTACGTCTGCGTGAGCAGCGACCTGCTCGACCAGACGAGGGTCGGTGACCTCTGTTACAATGGGCATTCCTGTTTCGGCACGTACTTCCGCCAGAATTTCCAGCCCTTTGAGCCCGAGTCCCTGGAACGAGTACGGAGAGGTTCGCGGCTTGTAGGCGCCAGCACGGAGAAGCCGGCCGCCGGCAGATCGTACCGCCCATGCCGCATCCAGCAGCCCACTGCGGCTCTCCACAGAGCACGGCCCTGCCGCCACAACGAGATTCGTACCACCCGCAACGAGCCCGTCTCCCAAAGCGACTCGCCCGCGCGACCCTCCGGCTCGTGCTGCAAGAGGATGAGGAGAGGCCTCGATACGAGTGACTCCCGGGAATTCAGCCAGGGCATCGCGGTCCAGTTCCACGTCGGGGCCACCGCAGGCGAGCACGACTTCGGCGCCAACCTGAAACG
>JBDHMQ010000208.1:0-3587 GCA_039656095.1 Gemmatimonadota bacterium
TCGCCGTGCCGTCACCGGTGTGGCAGGTGCTGCAGGATGTCGCCCCGCCACCACTTAGAGAAGCGTCTTTCCAGAGATCCGCCCCAAGAGCGACGAGCTGAGCGTCTGTCTTGCCATGGGCGTCGAGCTTCTTGTCACCCTGTTGAATCTTCTCCGCAAGATCCTGTGAACCATCGGCATTAGCGGCACAGGGGTTGGCAGCACATGGGTTAGCGGCACAAGGATTGGCATCGGCCGCCTCTTCCGTTCCGTTTGCTCCACTACAGCCGGCAAGCACAAGAAATACAGTTGGTGCTAGCCAGGTCATCCGTCGGACAGTCATGCAGCCTCCAGTTCGTGAGATAATCATAATTCTAGCCGGAAGAACGCCCGGGATCGCCCGTCGGTTCCCCACATTCGACATCGATGACTTGGGTCGAGTTCAGCGCGAAGGCAAACGAGCCAAACCCACGCAACGCGGCTCGATCATTCCGGCGGGGTAACGTGCCGAAGCAGTTCTCCCGTGATGGAATCATACACGCGTTCCGCCAGCACGTTGTGGTCCGAGCCATACTCCCATACGCGGATCTCTCTGTTGCTGTCCGTGGGCCGATAAATCAGCCAACCGCCTGAGGGAATCGTCCGACTGAGCGTCGAGCATTGTCCAACCGGGTATTCCTTTTCCTGCTGACCCGGCGGTTCACCCGGCATCCAGACCCGGCATTGGCCAGCGGGTGGAAGGTGTCCAGGCGGCACTCCAAATCGGGCGGCGGTGCTGGCATTCTCATTGCTATCCCCCGCACTCACAACGGCAGTTGAATCCGAACCGAAAATAGACCCCCTCAGATCACCATCCGGTGAGGAGTTCCGAGAGCAGGCCGTCAGTCCGACTGTGAGGGCAAGACCAACGACCAGCGTCGTGAAGTACGAACTGCGCACCTCGGAATTACGGAGCATAGGCATGGCAATGTCTCGTTTGAGGTGTCAGCCCCCGAAAGAGACCCCCTGGGCGAGTGGAAGCTCGGTACTCCAGTTGACCGTGTTCGTCTGACGCCGCATGTAGACCTTCCAGGCATCGGAGCCCGATTCGCGACCGCCGCCGGTCTCTTTCTCACCGCCGAATGCCCCACCGATTTCGGCCCCGCTGGTGCCGATGTTGACGTTGGCGATTCCGCAGTCGCTACCGCGTTGTGAAAGAAAGTATTCCGCCTCTCTAACACTGTCGGTGAAAATCGCCGATGAAAGTCCTTGTGGGACATTGTTGTGGATGGCCAACGCCTGATCGATCTCGGCGATTGCCTCCCGAGGGGTGGCGTCGGGACTGCCGTACGTCAGTATGTACAGGATCGGCGCGAATGTCTCTTCCTGAACGATCTCAAACTCGTTCTCCGCAGCAGCGACGCAGGGCCGCACATAGTGGCCGCCTGGGTATTCTGGTCCTTCGAGTGCTTCGCCGCCGTAGAGAATCTCGCCGCCGGACGCGGTCACCTGCTCAACGGCATGCTGAAGATCCTCCACAGCTCCACGAGTGACGAGGGGACCCACGAGTGTGTCATCGGATAACGGGTCTCCAATCCGCACGTCGTCGTACGCCCGAACCAGACGTTGTACGAGCTCGTCACGAATCGAGGCGTGAACGATAATCCGCCTCGTCGAAGTACATCGCTGACCAGCCGTCCCACATGCACCGAACAGGATAGCCGGCAGTACGAGTTCGAGGTTTGCGCTGGGCGTTACGATGATGGCGTTGTTTCCGCCTAGCTCGAGGATGGTTCTCGCCAGTCGCTTCCCGACTACCTCTCCTACATGAATGCCCATCTTCGTGCTGCCGGTGAACGAAATCAGCGGAATCCGCTTGTCATGCAGCATCCGCTCGCCGATGACCGAACCGCGACCGACACATAACGAGAATACGGCAGGATCGACATCATTCTCCCGACACACACTCTCCGCGATCTTCGTCACTGCCACTCCACACAAAGGAGCGTTGCCAGACGGCTTCCAGAGGGTCGAATCTCCACAGACGGCAGCGAGGGCTGCGTTCCAACTCCATACGGCGACGGGGAAATTAAAAGCCGTGATCACTCCCACGACTCCTAGCGGATGCCACTGCTCAAACATGCGGTGATCCGGACGTTCCGAATGCATGGAATTGCCGTACAGCTGTCGCGACAGGCCGGTAGCGAAGTCACAGATATCGATCATCTCCTGCACTTCGCCCTCACCCTCCGCACGGATCTTTCCCATCTCGAGAGTAACAAGCTGTCCAAGCTCAGACTTCAACTCACGAAGCCGATTACCAATCTGACGCACGATGTCTCCACGCCTGGGAGCCGGAATCTTGCGCCATTCGAGGAAGGCTTGATGGGCACGAGCAACGATTCTCTCGTATTCGTCTTCTGTAACCTGCTGGACCGAGGCGATCACGCTGCCGTCGATCGGCGATTCGGATTCGATCACCTGTCCAGAGCCAATCCACTCACCGTCGAAACCGCCGAGGTTCTCACGTTCGATGCCGAGTGTAGTCAGGAAGTCATGCATTATTATCACCGTTGAGCATGTGTTTTTTCTGATCGCGCCGTGGCCTGGTAGCAGACCTGCGGGCGGGAAGATAGGTGAGGAACCGGCAGCCGTCGAGCGGTGCCCGAACCCGGACTTCGGGTGCTAGTCGTCGAGAACCAGAATCTCCGTCCAGCCTTCGACGGTGTTGTGTCTGCACAAAACGAGATCCTGCAATTCCGGATCGTTTACCTCGACCCGTGCTTCCCAGTACCCCTCCGTAACCTCATCGATACTGTGGACATCAAGCACAGTCCAGCCATCGGATTGCGCCGCGATCCGGCACGCTGCTTTCGGTGAAGCTTCAGATTCGGCCGGCTGTCGGAAGGCGACTGATTGTGTATTCAGACACCCCGCGACTAGAAAGCACGAAATGATCGAGACCGGCAAGGTTCGAGAATTCACGTGGCCTGTTTTCCAGATTTGTGGTTGAATTTCGTAAGATGCGCCCATCATACGCCAATAGAGTTCAGAACGATCCAGGCCATTCCCACTCAATAGATAAACGGAATCAACTTTTTCGTTGTCTCCTGGTACTCCCGGTAGGCGTTTCCGAACTCTTCGGTCAACAACCTCTCCTCGATCCTTATCCGATTGAGGATGATCGGAATCAGCACCGACATGACCAGAAAGCCATTGAGGCTTGAGGCGTAGGCAGGTACTCCGAAGATAACAACGAGGACTCCCAGATAGATCGGATGTCGTACCAACCGGTAGACGCCATGTGTGATGAGACGATGATCTTGCCGTATCATTAGAGTCGAGGCGTAGAACCGCCCGAGAGTCCCCACGGCGACGAAAGCCACCGTTAATCCAATGACCAGCATCGCTAGCCCGACGATATTCGGCACTGAAAGCAGTTCCCAGTTCCGTGGATGCCAGATCAGGTCCCAAAGAGTCTCCACCAGTCCGTCGTAGCCGTCCCTCGCGCTCGTTATGAGCCCCAACGAAAAGACCACGATCCCGGGAAGTGCAAACTGGAGCAGGTCCTCCCGGATGGCGCTGCGAACGATCCCGTGCTTCGACGGAGACTCCTGAACAGCCATTCC
>JBDHMQ010000209.1:0-3583 GCA_039656095.1 Gemmatimonadota bacterium
TTGATCCAACGAGAGCGGCGCGGCAGAGCTGCGCATTCCATGTCCACAGGAGGAAATAATGGCTGACGAGTATGGCGCAATTGAAGCGCTGGGAATGATCGAAACCCGGAGCTACGCGGCAATGGTCGAGGCGGCAGATGCGATGGTCAAGGCAGCTCGAGTCGAGCTCGTGGCCTACGAGAAAACAGGCGGAGGTTATGTGACAGCCGTTGTTCGGGGGGACGTTGCGGCCGTGAAGGCAGCCGTTGACGCCGGTGCCCGGGGTGCCGAGAAGATCGGCGAGCTTGTGGCCATCCACGTCATTCCGCGGCCGCACGGAAACGTTGAAGCGGCGTTGCCGATAACGCGACCGGGCGCAGAAGCCGCCAAGACGGCCAAGAAGTAACTCGGCCGAAGGAGCTACAGATGCTCGTAGGAAGGGTCGTTGGGACGGTTGTTGCTACGCACAAGGAGCCGTCCCTGGAAGGCCTGAAGTTTCTTCTCCTGAAGCAGTTGGACATCGCGGGAAAAGAAACGGGGGCCAGTATCGTAGCGGCCGATGCCGTAGGCGCCGGTCTTGGTGATGTAGTGTTGTATGCGACCGGAAGCTCTGCACGCCAGACTAAGGTGACGCAGAATCTGCCGGTTGACGGGGTCGTCATGGCGATCATCGACACGCTCGAGGTCGATGGCCAACTGACGTATGACAAGGCAGGGGGTAGCGGGTGATTAACGACTCGCAGATCCAGTCAGTCATCGACAGGGTCATGTCGGAACTGCATCATCCTGAGCCCGGCTCACACGGACCGAGACCGAAGCCGGTGGTCGGCCGGGAGCCACCTTTGCCGGTAGCTTCCCCGCGGCACGGTGACAACCTGTTCCCGGACGTGGACTCAGCCGTCAAGGCAGGCAGGAAGGCATTTCAACAGCTGCAGGATCTGCCGCTGTCTATTCGAGAAAAGATGATCGCGCACATCAGGCGGACAATGCGTGAGAACGCTCAGCCCCTGGCCTTCGAAGCGTGGCAGGAAAGCGGCCTGGGACGCTACGAGGATAAGATCGAAAAAATCCTCTTGAATGCTGACAAATCGCCGGGCACCGAGTATCTGAACACGACGGCTTGGACCGGTGATGCTGGCCTGACAGTCCTCGAATATGCGCCCTACGGCCTGATCGGCTCGATCATACCGAGTACAAATCCGATATCGACCGTGATCTCCAACACGATTTGCATGGTATCGGCTGGAAACGCGGTTGTATTCAATGCTCACCCCGGAGCCACCTCAAGTTCAAACAAGGCCGTTCAGTTGGTGAATGATGCGATTATCGAGGCCGGAGGTCCGGCCAACCTCGTGTCAGCCATTGCAGAACCCACCATCGAGTCGGCGACAACGCTCATGGGCCACCGGGGCGTGAACATCCTGACCGTCACTGGTGGAGCCGGTGTCGTAAAAGCCGCCATGGCAAGCGGCAAACGGGCCATCTGCGGTGGCCCAGGCAATCCTCCTGTAGTGGTCGACCAGACAGCCGATATTCAGAAAGCGGGGCGCGATATTGTCCGAGGGGCCTCGTTCGACAACAACATCATTTGCACGGATGAAAAGGAGACGTTTGCGGTTGCCGCGATCTTCGATGAGCTCAAGCAATCCATGTGTGCTCATGGTGCGGTCGAAATCGATCCGGCCCAACTCGAGCAGCTCAAGAAATCAATTTTCGCCGAGGTTCCGTCGCGCGGAAAATACGGGGTCATGAATCGAGAATTCATTGGCAAGAACGCTAACGTCCTGCTTGACGCGATCGGGATCGATGCTGGTGATGAAGTCCGGCTGATCATCGCGGAAGTCGACCCTGACGACCCGCTCGTGTTTTCGGAACAGATGATGCCGATTCATCCCCTGGTACGTGTCCGCGACGGCAACGAGGGCATCGACCTCGCAAAGGTGGCTGAGCATGGTTTCCGGCACACAGCAGTGATGCACTCGAAGGACCTGGATAACCTGAGCCGCATGGCCCGGGTCATGGACTGCAGCATCTTCGTCAAGAACGGTTCGTCATTTGACGGACTGGGCTATGGTGGTGAGGGCTTCTGCTCATTCACTATCGCTAGCCCGACAGGAGAAGGGGTGACCAGCCCGATCAGTTTCAGCCGGATCCGGCGCTGTGTCCTCAAGGATTATTTCCGAATTGTCTAGAGACATG
Organism: Gemmatimonadota bacterium; assembly: GCA_039656095.1. Classification (GTDB taxonomy): domain Bacteria; phylum Gemmatimonadota; class Gemmatimonadetes; order Palauibacterales; family Palauibacteraceae; genus JARFPW01. The sequence continues at coordinate 2,179 of JBDHMQ010000209.1, forward strand.
GTTGATTTGATCGAGCCGGCCCTGGCGCTGGTTGATTTTTCGAGCATTGCGTGTGGCATCAAGGCCGCCGACGCCATGGTGAAGCGGGCTCCGATTGACACGATCCGCACGGGAACGGTCCAACCGGGCCGCTATCTCGTGCTCATCGGAGGCGCCGTGGCTGACGTCGAAGAAGCGCTCGCGGCGGGTGAAGAAGTTGGCGGAGCCAGCATTCTCGACCAGGTGTTTCTCCCGAATGTCCATCGTGGTGTTGTAGAAGCGATTGTAGGAGGACGGGTACCCGATCGGAATGACGCCCTGGGAATCGTCGAGACAAGCACTGTCGCGGCAGCGATCCAGGCCGCCGATGCCGGACTCAAGAGCGCCCATGTCAGGCTGGTTGAGGTCCGACTGGCCGACGGTCTCGGAGGAAAAGGCATTGTGTTTTACTCGGGTGAAGTCGCAGACGTAGAGGCGGCAGTTGCCAGCGGCGTCAGCACTCTGAGTCGGCCCGAACTGCTCGTCCAAAAGGTGGTGATTGCTCAGCTGCACACCGACATGTGGGACAACGTCGCGGCCGCGACTTCATTCAGCCAGAGAGTGATGGAGGCGGGATGAAATTCGCCCGAGTCATTGGAACAGTGGTTGCAAGCCAGAAGTACGATGGCCTCGAAGGTATCAAGCTCTTGGTAGTACAGCCTCTCGACAAATTTCTGGCCGACGCCGGCCAGCCTCAGGTTGCCGCCGACGCAACACAACAAGCTGGACCGGGCTCACTCGTGTTTGTGGTCGGAAGTCGTGAGGCTGCCCAGGCACTTCCCGAAGTCTTCGTTCCTGTAGATCTGTCGATCACGGGTCTCGTGGACGATGTCTACCGGAGTCAATGACCATGTACCTAGGCCGAGTGACGGGATCCGTCATTGCAACCATCAAGGTCGATCACCTGACCGGTCAGCGACTTTTGCTCGTTGAGCGGTTGAACCTGGATGCGAACACCACGGAGCAATACGACATCGCGGTTGACCGGGTCCAGGCAGGAGAGGGCGACACAGTTCTGGTGCTTGATGAAGGTACGGGAGCACGCCAGCTTCTCGGTCTCGATCCCGGAGCTATCCGGGCGGTGATTGTAGGAGTGGTCGACGACGTTCTGGTGGCTCAATAAACAAAGCGGCTCATTGAGCAGATGCCACGCTGTTGATAGATCGTTCGTTCAATTTATTCATCCGTCCCCAGATTCGACCGCTTTGCGTACGAGTTCCGAGAATTCCGGCGTCAGACTTGCCCCACCCACCAGAGCACCATCGATCTCCGGCATTGTCATGAAACCAGCTATCAGAGAAGAAGTTACACTTCCTCCATATAGTAGCCTTACGAGTTGGGCAGCTTCCTCACCAAACCTGTCAGCTATGCAACCACGCAAGGCAAG
>JBDHMQ010000210.1:0-3572 GCA_039656095.1 Gemmatimonadota bacterium
AAGCATGCGTCAGTCCCCCGACTGGCCAGGGTTGCCCACCAACCAATCTACTCAAATCACGGTCGGTTGGCGAATCGAAAATGCGTCTTTGGAATACCATAACAGGCAAGATCGTGCCCATGCTGGGTTGATTTTATAAGTCGTTATTGTTCAATGAGTTTAGATACTTATCCAGTTGCTAATCATTCGTCAATGTGTGTTGCAGAATTGCCTCAGGTGTAGCTCCAATCCGACAGTTCTATGCCTGCCCGTAGCCCCCCGTACCATTCCGGCATTAAGATCAATGAATGAATGTGCAAGACCAGCATTGGATACTGGGGTTTTGAGACCCGATACGGGGCGGACGCCCTCCTTGAGATTCCGACTTCTCGGAGGATTGCTCATCCTTCTGTTTCTGGCGTTGTTCACCGTCGCGGTGACCGTATATATCGGGCTCAGGCTCGACATGCCGTTACAGATTCTCGGCGTAATCGTGGCTGCTGTAATAGTGGCCGACATACTTCTCGCTTTCCTCGTCGGAGACCATCAGTTGTCCCGGTCCGTTTTGAAACCGATCGAGGGGATGGTGCGAGGATCGGAGCGGATTGCCTCCGGAGATGACGGACACCGGCTGGTAGGATCGGATACGGCCGAACTGGATCGGCTTGCTACGGCCGTGAATACAATGGCAGAATCACTGATTCAAAATCAGGTGGAATTGGCTCGCAATGTGGAATCGCTGGATTCCACTAACCAGGCTCTGTCTGATGCACACATGCGGCTCGTACGGTCGGAAAAACTCGCATCGATCGGCAGGCTGTCCGCTGGCGTGGCACACGAGGTCGGAAATCCGCTGGGCGCGATTCTCGGGTATGCAGCACTCGGTCGAAAAGACAACGTGGAGGAGCCGGAATGGCTTGAGGGAATTGTCTATGAGGCCCATCGAATCGATCGAATTGTACGCGGACTCCTGGACTACGCCCGCCCCCGGGCAGCGTCGGCAAGCAATATCGAGATCAATGAAGTGGTCACGCGGACCGTCCAGATGATGACGTTGCAAGGTCGATTCAAGGACGCCGATATTGAGGCCGATCTGGCCGACGGGCTCTCTCTAGTGCGGGCGGACGCTCACCAGCTGGAACAGGTACTCGTGAATCTGCTGCTCAATGCCTCGGACGCTATCGAGGAGACGGGCCGGCGCGGCACGATTCGGGTTGCGACTCGCATGACCACGGTTGGGCAGTCACCACAGGACGAACAGCATCGCAGGGATAGCGATCCGCACGGGACCGACTACAGCCACCTGCGGCGGTTTGAGGGCGCTCTAGATCCAGGTCCGCAGCGTTTATTGCAGTCCGGTGATGCCGTGGTGGAGCTCGCCGTGTCTGACGATGGAGCGGGTCTTTCCGATGAAGCGTCAGCCCGGCTGTTCGAACCATTCTTTACGACCAAGGAGCCGGGACGCGGTACGGGCCTGGGCCTTGCAGTATCTGCTCGATTGATCGAAGGCATGGGAGGGACGATCGAAGTCGAGCCGGGGGTTCAGACTGGAGCGTCATTCCGCGTTTTGCTTCCACCTGGTACGTAGCTGGAGCCCGCATCTGCATGAAAATACTGGTGATCGAGGATGATGCCGGCCTCCGGCGCACCGTCTCCCTGCTCCTTGAAGGGGAAGACTACGAGGTCGCTACAGCGGCCAATGGGACGACCGGCCTGGCAAAAGCCGAAGAGTGGAATCCCGACGTAATCCTTGCAGATGTCCGGATGCCGGGCATGGATGGCCTCGAATTCGTAGAGAAGTATGTGGGCGGAGGAGGCCAGGCAGACGTGGTCATCATGACTGCCTACGGCTCGCCGGACACCGCGATCGAGGCGATTCGTAAAGGAGCATTCGACTATCTGGATAAGCCGTTCGCTCCGGACGCCCTTCTTCTGCGAATCCGAATCGTCGAAGAGAATCGCAAGAAGACCCGTGAGATCAAGCGACTTCGCAAGGAAGTGCGCGTCGAGAAGCGACACGGGGAAATCATCGCGTCAAGCGCAGGAATGCGAGAGGCAATAGCTCTGGCGGAGCGGGTCGCGCCCCATCCTACGACGGTAATGATCACAGGAGAGAGTGGCACGGGAAAGGAACTGATCGCGCGACTGATTCATGACGCATCAGGCCGTTCCGGATCGTTCGTACCTGTGAACTGCGGTGCGATTCCCGAGAACCTTCTGGAGTCAGAACTGTTCGGCCACGTCAAGGGATCATTCACCGGCGCGACAGGAGACCGTCTCGGGCTGTTTGAAGAAGCGGACCGCGGCACCTTGTTTCTCGATGAGGTCGGCGAATTGCCTCCCCAGTTGCAGGTCAAGCTTCTCAGGGCGTTGCAAGAGGGAGAGATCAGGCGCGTCGGAGAATCGCAGTCCAGAAAAGTGGATGTTCGGACCGTCGCGGCTACGGCACGAGACCTGGAGGCAGAAACACAATCGGGTGACTTTCGCGCGGACCTTTACTACCGCCTTAATGTCTTGCGTGTGCATCTTCCTCCGCTCCGGCACCGGCCCGATGACGTACCGATACTGGCGCGGCACTTTCTTGATACATATTCCGAACGCCTGGGCGTTCTAGTAACCGGTTTCGAACCCGTGGCGATGAAGCTACTTCAGTCGTATGCATGGCCGGGAAATGTGCGGGAACTGGAAAACGTGGTGGAGCGCGTCGTGGTGCTTGCCGACGGAGACAAAGTCACCGATTCTGAGTTGCCTGCTTCGGTTCGTGAGCCAAAGGGGGTCATGCCCACTTCCTCGGAATCACTGTCAAGTGACGAACTATCCGTGAAGAAGAGGTCTGCCCAGCTTGAGAAGCACCTGATTTCAAGGGCCCTGACAGTTACAGAGGGCAATAGAACCCGCGCTGCCGAGTTGCTTGACCTGAGCTATCGGGCTTTGCTTTATAAGATTCGCGATTATGGGCTGGATGATTAATGTTCTTTTTGCTTCCCGAGACACGTACGCCTAACCGAGCCATATGAGGAAACAGATGAAGCATGCATGGATCGCAGGTCTCTTGCTCCTGAGCGCCCCGGCTGGCGCTATGGCCCAACAGGTAGGTCCCGGCCCCACACAGGACACTCGTCGGGAGCTCGAATCCAGGCGGGATAGCTTGACCTCGTTGCTCCAGCAAATGGACGTGGATGATGACCGGGCTCCGGATATCGAGAGGCGTGTCACCGGTGTGGAGCAACGCCTGCGATTCGGCGACTTTAGACCGGGAGATGTTGTTGGACTCTCGGTTCGCGGCCAGGAAGACTGGACCGGCAACTTCCCGGTTCAACCGGATCAAACCATCGTGCTTAGCGGTCTACCGCCGATCCCACTTGCCGGCGTCTTGCACTCCGAAGCCGAGGAAGTGATTCGTGGAGCCCTGGCTACGGTGCTGCGGAATCCGATCGTGGAACTGGCATCACAGATGAGGATTTCGATTACCGGGCAGGTCGGCGATCCGGGGTTCTATGACGTTTCGGGCACGCTGCTGGTTTCGGATGTGATCATGCTTGCCGGAGGCCCGAGTCAGCGAGCGAAGCTCGAGGACGTTGAAGTCCGCCGGT
>JBDHMQ010000211.1:0-3570 GCA_039656095.1 Gemmatimonadota bacterium
TCATGCCGGTCGATGACAGACAGCACCCCTTCGTGAATCTGGAGCAAACGTTCGGCGAAGGATCCGCCAGGTCGCGGCCGCACGACGCCGCATTCGAGGAGGCGGAACGTGCCACTGTCGCCCTCCACCACGCCGTACCCCGTCGCAGATGATCCCGGATCGATTCCGAGTACCCGCATTAGCTTGAGGCCTGTTCCAGGACAGCATCGTCTATTTCGAAGTTGGCGTACAGCTTCATGACGTCGTCGTGATCCTCGAGGTTGGCAACCAGGCGGAGCAATTTCTCGGCTTCCCGGCCTTCTACCGGAATCGTAGTAGTGGGAAGCATGGCCAGGACCGCCTGCTCAATATCGATCCCGGCTTCACCTAACGCTTCCTGAACCGTATGGAAGTCGACCACGGCGGTAGAGACCAGATGCATACCGTCTTCTGTGCTGAAGTCTTCCGCCCCCGCCGCAAGGGCGCACTCGAGGACAGGCTCTTCATCAAATCGCTCAGCGTCTACGAAGACTTGCCCCTTGCGATCGAACATCCAGGCAACCGATCCACTGGTCCCGAAATTACCTCCGGCTTTCTCAATCAAGTGCCTTACTTCCGCCACCGTTCGGTTCGTGTTGTCGGTAACACATTCGAGATACAGTGCCGCCCCGCCGGGTCCGTAAGCCTCATAGGCAACGTCCTCGAAAGACACGCCTGGCAGGGCGCCCGTCCCGCGCTGGACGGCGCGTTCGATATTTGCGGAAGGCATGTTCTCAGCCTTCGCAGCGGCAATCGCCGTTCGCAGGCGTGGATTGAACGTCGGATCTCCGCCCCCTTCTCGGGCGGAGACAGCGATCTCGCGCCCGAGTTTACTGAATATTTTTCCCTTGGTCTTGTCGTCAGCAGCCTTCTGGCGCTTGATCTTCGACCATTTACTATGTCCCGCCAATTATCGCTCCCGCTCAGCGGCCACTTTCGGCCTTCAGAGTTTCGGCCTCCGCCACGATTTTTTGTGTAACATCGGACGGCACCGGCTCGTAGCCCGAGAACTCGCGCGTATGCATACCCTTTCCATGGGTCAGGGAACGCAACGCGGTCGAATACTTGTAGAGTTCTGCTTGCGGCACGTGCGCTTTCACTTGCTGCCAGTGGCCATCGGCGTCCATGCCGAGCACTCGGCCTCGGCGCTGGCTCAAATCGGCCATCACCTCACCCATGTACTCCTCCGGTGTTCGCACACTGACCGTGACAATCGGCTCCAACAGGATTGGCCTTGCCTGCTTGGCAACACTCCGGAATGCCATAGACCCGGCCACCTTGAATGCCTGCTCCGAGCTATCGACTGCGTGGTACGACCCGTCGTAGCATTCAGCCGAAAAACCGACCACCGGAAACCCGGCCAGGACGCCACGGCTCGCGGCTTCCTGGATGCCCTTGTTCACGGCCGGCACGTATTTGCCCGGGATGGAGCCACCAACGATCGAATTGATGAACTCGTAGTCCGAGTCTCCGTTGCGCCGGGGCTTCAGACGGATTCGGCAGTCACCAAACTGCCCGCGACCGCCGCTCTGCTTCTTGTACTTGCCCTGGCCTTCGGCTGACTTCGTGATCGTTTCCCGGTAGGGGATCCGCGGCCGTTCCGTTTCCACCTTGACGCCGTATTTTCGCTCCAGTCTCTCAAGCGAAACGTTGAGGTGCAACTCACCGAGACCGTGCGCGATCGTCTGGTGAAGCTCCGGATCATATGCCGCGATAAACGTCGGATCTTCTTCGTGCACACGACCGAGGCCAACCCCCAGCTTGTCCTCATCACCCCGCGAGGCGACGTGCAGGGCGATTGCGATGTCCGGACTCGGAAACTCGATCGGGCTAAGCTTCAAATCCTTGCCGTTTGCACACAGAGTGTCTCCCGTGTGCGTATCCTTGAGCTTCGTAACGGCCCCGATATCACCCGCGTGAAGCACATGCACTTCCTGGCGCTGTTCCGCGTCAGGGCTGGTGATGTGTGAGAACCGCTCGCTCACACCTCTCGTGACATTGGTCACTGAGTCACCGCCCTTGAGGCTACCGGAAAACACGCGGAAGAAGCTCAATTCTCCGACCCTGGGCTCGCGCGTCGTCTTGAATACCATCGCTGTCAGCGGCGCTCCGTCCTCTGGTGCTAACTCGATGGTCTCACCCTTCGACTCCACCATGACCGGACCACTCTTGTCCGGGGAAGGCATGAGCTCGACGAGCTTGTTCATCACGGCACGCACGCCGCACCCTGATTCGCCGGATCCGCAGAATACAGGTTGCAGTTCGCCCCTCCTCATCGCCGCAGACATCGCTTCGAGCACCCGTACACGGTCGAGTTGTTCACCTTCGAGGTATGCTTCGAGAAGTTCGTCATCCGTGGCGGCGATCGTCTCGATCAACTGCTCACGCCACTTGGCGACGGTGTCGAGCATTTCCTCAGGGATTTCGGCCTCATCGTACTCACCACGGTCTCCTGGCTTGTAGATGTGCGCCTTATTGGAAAACAGGTTTACGATTCCTCGGAATCCCGATCCCGTTCCGATGGGAACTTCGACGGGGACGGCCTCGGCGCTGAGCGTACTCTTGATCTGCTGAAATACCCGCTCAAAAGAGGCGTTCTCCCTGTCCATCATGCTCACGAATACCATGCGGGGCAGACCGTTCTCGCCGGCGACGGTCCAGGCACGTTCGGTACCTACTTCTACGCCATCGGTAGCACTGATCACTACCAGGGCACCATCTGACACCCTGACTCCTGCCTGGACCTCCCCGAAGAAGTCGAGATATCCCGGCGTGTCGATGAGATTGAGCTTCGTTTCCATCCACTCAGCACGGGCGACAGTCAGGTTGATGGAAATTCCGTGCTTGGTTTCTTCTTCGGTGAAGTCGGTGTGTGCAGTTCCATTCTCGACAGAACCCCGACGGTTGGTAGATCCTGCTATGTAGCAGATAGCGTCTGTCAGGGTCGTCTTTCCGCTTCCACCATGACCCAGCAGCGCGACGTTTCTGATGTCCGATGTAACAAATTCGGTAGACATCTCACCTCACCTCCTTTCGATCGATGCGGATGTTCAGGACAGGATAGAATGATAGGCCCCGAAAGGGCAGATTGAAAGTTTTTAGAAGCCTGCTGAAGAACTGGCTTCAGGCGGTGGTGTCCGGACCAGAGCGATACTTTCGGCTCATCGTGTCGAGGAATGCTCGCTCGCGGGGATTGAGTGCATCCATCCCTTGCTCTCGAATCTTGTCCAGAATGCGGTCCACCTCGTCGAGATCGTCCCCGCCTGCCTTTTTTTCCGGCCGTTTGGAACGTCCACCGATGCCGATCGAATGGCTGACAGTGGAAACGCCTGATGGTCTGCGTTTGCCGCGCAGCCGATACCAGCGACCGGCGATCGCGTCCCCGTAACGAAGGTAGATGAATCCGGTGACGAGACCGCCGAGGTGGGCCCAGTGTGCTACTCCACCCCCCGTGCGCGTGGCCTGCATCGTCGCCCACAGAGATCCAAGGCCAAGTATTCCGACCATGTACTTGGCTTTGACGGGCAGGATTCCCCATACATAAATCGGCGC
>JBDHMQ010000212.1:0-3559 GCA_039656095.1 Gemmatimonadota bacterium
ACGGATACCCCCCTGCCGGAAACGAACTCGACCTGAGTCCCAGCTCCACATACATCTCCCGAATCCTGTACGAGCTCAGTTGCAGGTCTGTGCGCGGATTGACATCCGGACGATCCTCAACTGCCAGCATCATGGACCAATCAGTAACAAGCGATTCGAATTCGACGCCGAAAACAGCCGAAACAGCATCACGGGAGTCCAGGGAAGCGTTCTGGATCAGGGCGCGAGTACGCGACGGTTCGGTCAGGCCAGATTCAAACCGGTCGAGGAGGTAGCGCAGGAAACTCCACGCTGTTCCGCGAAGCCTGAAGGTTGCCGGGCCAAACGGATCGCTGGCCATCACAAGGCCGGCAGTATCGGACGGTGCGACCAGGTATTGGGCCAGGTTGAACCAGTTTCCAAGCTGGTAAGTGTTGAAGGCCTCGATGCCGCCGGTAATGGCATCGTAGTCAGATAGCGTCAAGTCGAATCCCGGTGTCAACCCGGAAGCCGCATGCCCGACCACTTCCTCAGCCAGATGGGACAGTCCCTCGTTGAGCCACGTGCTGAACGCGCCGCCCATCCCTGTCTGAGCGTTGATCAGGTGCTGGAATTCATGAGCGACCGTCCCGTTGGCGAAAGTCAGTACAGCTTCTTTCGTCAAACCCGCGTCCGCCGCCGCGGTGAACTCTCCTGTCGGATCCGGCATAACCAGATAGAACATCTCGGCCTGGTTACCGCTCGACGAGCCAAGGTCAGTGGGGCAGAAGAAACCCGCTACGATTCCGTCATCATAGCCACCGGGATTGACATCAGACATCGTGTTCACGCCGGCAGAGAACAGCAGTACGATCCGTTCGCCATTGGCGTCAATATCGGCCGGACTTCCGAAGTATGTCGTGTCGGCCGCATAGATGACGTCATCGAAATTGCGAGCGATATTCTGGTATTCGGTGAGAGTGAATGCTCCGGCCCCCACCGTGTCCTCGACAATCACTGCACGGCTGCTGACTTCCGTAACTACGCCGGTGATGGAGGTGGGGGTGCCCGGAAAGGACACCTGGCTCACGCAAGAAAACCCGAATTCCAACGTATCGCCCACCGCCGGCACGGACGCGAGGGCAAATCCGCCACGGGCCGCCCGTGCCCGGATTTCCGGAAGCAATGGTTGCTCGAGTTCGCGAAGTTGGCGGTCCCAGTCGTACTGGAGCGCCAGACGCTTCTGACGATCAGTCGTTGCCTGAACGACCGACATGAGTCCCGGAGCAAGTCCCGCCGTGATCCGCGGAGAACCGGGGTCCACTCCAGCCAGAAACAGCTCAACGGGATTGAAGCTCAGGTTCCGGTTTGTCGGCGTGACGACTAACTCATAGGAAGCGCCGGCGGCTTGTGAATCGAACTGTAAGCAGCTGACATCGTCTCCCACCAGCGTGGTATCGCCACCGGCGGCCAGAGATACGAATCCCGCAGCGGCATCGCCACCACACGTCCAGTTCTCGAACACCGCCGATCCTCCACCCTCGGAAGCAATAACTCGCACGCGCCCGTTTGATGAACCGAGGGTGAGAATCGTCGAGGCAGTGCCGTCGGCGGCCGTGGTAACAATGGACGGCGTGACGGAGGCACCGGCTCCTTCAAGAATCGTAAATGTGACGTCGACTCCTGCTGATGGACTTCCATCGGGAGCCGTGACGGAGGCGATGAGAGGCAGAGGGAGCTCTGAGCTCACAGTCCCTACCTGGCCTGAGCCAGATACAACATCAACACCGAACTCAATGTTGGATGCGATCACTACAAATTCTGCGGAACCCCCCTCTGCGATCGCCCGAACCATGTACCCGCCAGCCTCGGTGCCCAGGGTGAACTGAACCGACGCTCTCCCGATGGCGTCCGTCGTCCCGGCAAATGTGCTGAGGTTCGCGCCGGGGCCTGCCGCCGCAGCCAGCTCCCAGGTGATCTCCAGGCCCGCGATCGCACTCCCGTCAGGATTCCTCGCCTGCACGACGAGCGCATCCGGAAGTGTCGAGTTAACGGATCCGACTTGACCATTGCCGCTTGCTGCACTCAAAACGCCAGAATTTCCAGGACCGGTCGGGGTAGACGTGCACCCACCGAGCCCCATTCCGAGCAATGCGATTGCGAGCAAAATTCTGGCAGTGTTCATAGAATGTCGGTCAGCTATGTCAGGACCGCAGTGGCCAGGCCCAACAGGAGAAGAAATCCGGTCAAATCTGTCAGCGCCGTGACGAACACGGACGATGCCACAGCCGGATCGACGCCTGCACTCTCGAGAACAATCGGAATGAACGCGCCGGCAAACGACGCCACGACCAGGTTACCCCACATCGCCAGCAGGACGACGAGGCCAAACAGGGGTCCCTGACCAAGAAGCATGGTACCAAGCCCGAAAGCCAGTGCTCCAACTGCGAGTCCGTTCAACAGGCCTACCAGCGCCTCTTTTCCCAACACCTGCCAGCGCTCCGTGAGGCTCTCGTCCGCAAGGGCGATTCGGCGAATCGTGACCGCCAGGGCCTGGGTACCGGCGTTACCTCCCAGGCCAGCCACGATAGGCATGACAACCGCGAGCAGGACCAGGGTCTCGATCGTCTCCCGGAAACTCCAGACGACCAGGGCACCCAGTGACGCAGTACCCAGGTTGAGTAGCAGCCACGGCAGCCTGCTGCGGATCGCATCCACCGTTGAGCCGCGAACATGTTCCTCGTCCGACACTGCGGCAAACCGGAGAATATCCTCCGTCGTCTCGGCCTCGAGTACGTCGATCACATCATCGAATGTCACACGACCGACCAACCGGCCGGATTCATCTACCACGCCTATCGATGCGAGGTTGTAACGCGACAGTATGCGGCTCACTTCTTCCTGATCCATGTCAACCGGAACGACCGCCCTCGGCTGTTCAATAATCTCTGACAGAGCGATGCCCGGCTCCGACAGTACGAGATCGTGCAGGGAGACCACTCCGACGAGGTTACGATCCGGCTCGATCACAAAGATCGTATAAAAGTCGATATCTCCGTGCGCCTGCCGACGGATTTCGTCAATCGCTTCGCTGGCAGTCAATTCCGATCCGATTGCCAACATGTCGCGGGTCATGATACCGCCCGCGGTGTCCTCCGCATGGTGTAGCAGCTCTTCGATGTGTACGGCGTCGGGTACGGCTACGGCTGAGAGGACTTCAGCCTGCTGCTCCGGTTCTAGCTCACCAAGTATGTCGGCAGCATCGTCATCGGCCATCTCCCCGACGATCTCACCAATGTGGCTACGCTCCAGCTGCAGAAGCAGATCTGCGGGTCGCTCGACTTCCTCCATTTCGGCCAGCGAATCAGCAGCCACATCTGAAGGGAGTCGGCGCAACAACAGCAGGCGTTGATCGTCCTCCAGGTGTTCGATGAGGTCAGCAATGTCGCTGGCGTGAAGATCCTTCAGCTGGTCTTCACGGATCTTTTCACCGCCGCCCGCTGCAATGAGCTCCCTCAGAGCCTGTATCCTGAGTTTGGTTGTCTCACTCATCGGATGTCGTCCGGTTTGGGAGGCGCCTGATCAAGTAGCACCGGAATTC
>JBDHMQ010000213.1:0-3537 GCA_039656095.1 Gemmatimonadota bacterium
CCTAACGGTAGAATCTCTACCACTGTATTCCACTAGAAAGTTGCCTCAAATATTTCGCCACACCGACCGCAGTGAAAGGAATTCTTCCAGCTATGATAAATCGCTGGAAATTCAATTTCCCGATGTATAACGGACCGGTGTATCAGCTACTTGCCACCTACCAGAGCATCCACCAACGTGTCCCTGAGATTCGCGAATCGTTCGCCGAAGACATTCCAGCTGTTAATCACCGCGACGATATCCTGTTCCGGAAGCACCAAAAGGAACTGTCCACCGAACCCCTGCGCCGCCCAAACCTCCACACCGGCCGGGTCGGGTCTCCACCACTGATATCCGTATCCGGGTTGCTCGACCTGCCTCTCCGTGGCCGCCTTGACCCAACCTTCTGGTAGAATCCTATCACCGTCCCACACACCGTCGTGTAGGTAAAGGTAGCCGATCTTGGCCAACTCTTCGGCCTCCATGTAGAGTCCGCCCAAGGCATCAGGTAGCCCAGCCGGCGTCAACTTCCATTCGTAATCCTGAATCCCGAGCGGGCCGAACAGGTGGTCCTCCGCGTAGCTATCCATCGTCCGTCCAGTCACGCGGCGTAGGATCGCCGACATGAGCTGGCTCCCTCCGGAATTGTAGACCCACTTCTCGCCCGGGGCTGCGTCCATTGGTTGGCGCAGAGTGAACTGCACCCAATCGAGGCTGCGCTCCAACTGAATAGTGGTGTTTGAGTCGCCTATGGGACGGTCGGATTCGTGCCACTCGATTCCGGTACGCATCGTGAGCAAGTCTTCAAGCGTCGCCCCTCGCAGGCGGGAGTCGACCTGAGAGAGGTCATAGCCGCTCAGGAAGGGCAGTAACGGCACTTCGACACCGTTGATCTCCCCCCGTCTGATGGCAACGGCGAGCAGCGTTGCTGAGACCGACTTGGTAACCGACTGCAACGTGTGCACGTCTCGGCCCTGAAAGTAGGGGTGCCAGTCGGGATGGAGGTAATTGAACTGGTGATCCCAGCTCGAGTCAGCGCAATCGAACCCACAGCCGATCTGACTCGTTCGCCCCCGGCTGATCTCCCTGTAGTCGTTATCGTAGCGCTCGTTCACAACCAGGCGACCATGTCGCACAACCACCACCCGATCGATGTATCCGAAGTCTCCGTCGCGAACACGACGGTCCAGCTCATGAAGCGGATCCGCTGAGAGGCCTTCGTCGACTGGGGTGCTGAGCGTCCATCCGTTCGTGGGCCAAGGAACGTCCTGAGCGCTGGCCTTGAGAGCTGAGAACGCTAGCGTGAAAAATATGAGACAGGTGGTACTCAAGCGCTTTGTCATCTTGTACTCCTGTTCGGTCGCGAACGAGGTCGCCTATCCTTGATCGGGCGGCGACCCTCAAGGCCGGTCCGGTGGTTGTGTAGTGGGTACACCTGTCTCATTCGCTTAGGAGGAAACCTCTTGCTACTAACGGATTTGTGTTTCAGCTGCGGCCTTGAGTGGCCGATCAGCCTCCGTGGAGATTGGCACCGACTGGCCCGCCTATGCAACCATCCCGATGCCGCCAGCTGCTAACGTTTGTTAGATGTGTGGGCGAAGCCCCGTACAAACGAAAAGCGGAAGCGATACACTGTGCGGTTTCGGCCTTGGTCCGATACGATCAAGGCGACCCGAGGGAGGAGTCAATGCCATGAATTGGGAAGCTATTGGCGCGGTTGGAGAGATATTCGGTGCACTCGCGGTAGTTGCAACATTGTTCTACCTCACCAGGCAGATTCATCAAAGTACGAAGGTCGCCCGGGCGAACCTTTCGAAGGATCTGTTTTTGACCTCCCGGTCTGCGATCTGGGACCTGGCGACCAATCCCGACCTTGCCAAGACCTTCTCAGATATCAGGGGGTTCGACGACGTTGAGCTAACCCGGCGCACCATGTTCTTCCAGTCCTTCTTCCGTCTGTACGAGGTCGTATTTACCCTCCACAATGACGGTCTGGTCGACGACGGTATTTACGAATCGTATGTGACGATGATTCGAGTGTTCGCTGCGTCTAGACAGTTCGATGCGTACTGGGAGGGAACTCATCGGCAATTCCATGCGGAATTTAGGGCTTTCGTCGACGAGCAGCGCGCGCTCGTGGGAAAGACGTCGGAAGAGCTTGGAGGTGTCCCCGGAAATGTCCCGTAACCAGAAGGTTCCGCGGACGCTGCATCTAACTAGCCGGATAACTGAGCCCCTATGGCCCACTCTCTTGTGGGCTTTCTAGACTCGCTCGGACCAACATAAAGAGTCCCACACTGGCATCGAAATCGCGCAACCGATTGAGATGGTCCGCGCCTTCTAACGGATTTGTGTTTCAGCTGCGCGCCCAAGTAACTGCAGCTCCAGGTTCAAATGTATGCCGCGTCCGCATTGCCTGCAGTCCGGCCTCCCGTAAGGGCGCCGTTCTATCAATCTGACCATATCGTGAGGATCTGCGAAGGTATCCAACTAGATAGAGAGTGCTCCGCGTTGGGGGTCACGCTTCGTCCTAGGAGCATGCATATCCGTATGACGGAGTACCCCGACCGATGCCGTCAGTAGCAATCGCTTGTTAGACGGCAGGCCTAGTGATTCCGCTCAGCACCCACTCCCCGCGGTTCCAGGGCGAACCGGAAGGCGATGCCTGAATAGCACTAATACCGCCCCTAGTCCAACGGAGTAGGCCACGCCTCTGTCCAGATGCGGTGGCAGGACGACGTCAAACTCACCTGCAATGCGGAGGTAGAGGTTTCCAGTCGCATGAAGGGCGGTCGCCAGCGCGATGGAGTTACTCACGAAGTAGAGCCACCCCACAAGGCAAAACAGAATCGTACCTGTGATCACCTCCGGCATTGACAATGGCCGCGCCAACCCATGGAGCACCACGAACACCATGGAGCACATGACTATGCCAGGAAGGACCCCATAACTGCGCTGGAGCCGGTCCTGTACGTAGCCCCGGAATGCCACCTCCTGCCAAAACGCGTTGGCCACGGCGCCGATGAAAAGGACGATCAGTCCATACAGCCCAGTCTCGGCGAGCGCATCGGACAAGCCAGACACTCCGCTCTCCACGCCGCGAGCGGCAGCCACACCGGCAGCCCCGAGAATGAGCGCGAGCATCAAGAGGAATCCGGCCAGCACCATCAGGCCCGGATTCGGCCTTGAAGCGATGCCGATGGCCGCGAACCGAAAGGGACGCCGGTCGAAGTAGACGAGTAGGAGCGCGACGACGCCGAGGCAAGCAAAGCCTCGTATGATCTCGGCGGTGATCATCCAGAGGTCTGTCTCCATCGCCTGGGTCGCGAGTTCGGCAAAGCTGGGGACCTCCGATCCAGACAGGGTCAACGGCACGGCGGACAGCCCCGACGCGATCACGCTACCGGCCACAACGGAGACCAAGAGTCCAAGCACCAATAGGAACACGGAGAGAACATTCGACGCGTGTCCGGCTCGCAGGTTCATTCTTCTTCTGTGCTCTCCGGGACGTCGTTGCTGCCCCTGCCGTCTAACGGTTTTGTGTTTCAGCTGCGGCCA
>JBDHMQ010000214.1:0-3523 GCA_039656095.1 Gemmatimonadota bacterium
CGCTCTACGATCAAGCTCAACAAGAAATATCCGGTATTACTGTAGTACCAGCCTGTTCCTGGCTCGAAGTCCATGGGCCGCGAGTGGGCGACACGGATAATTTGCTCGGGAGTGAAGCGGAACCTGTACGCCTCGTAGGTTTGGATTTCTTCATAATCGGGTATGCCGGACGTGTGGGTCAGGAGCTGTCTCACGGTCACACCCAACCATTCGCTCGGCAGGTCGGATAGGTACTCGTGAATCGCATCGTCCAAACCCAGCCGCCCGTCTTGTACAAGCAACATGATTGCTGCCGTTACAAACTGCTTGCTGATCGACCCGATTTCGAAAACGGTGCTGTCGGAAACGGGGACTCTGAGTTCCACATTTGCCATGCCATAGCTCTGCACATGCAAGAGACGACCTCGCGATGCGACCCCGATAAGTACGCCGGGGATATTGTTCTCAGACATCTCCTCGCGGATCCGCGCGTCCATCTGAGTCAGGTCGTC
This sequence comes from Gemmatimonadota bacterium, assembly GCA_039656095.1. Lineage (GTDB taxonomy): Bacteria > Gemmatimonadota > Gemmatimonadetes > Palauibacterales > Palauibacteraceae > JARFPW01. The sequence goes on from JBDHMQ010000214.1 coordinate 492, forward strand.
CGCTGTGGGTTGAACTACCTGGGCAGGTAGAGCCCCGATATTCGGGGAAGTGGTCGTAATGAGTAGAGCAAGGACCAGGGAACGTCCTAATTCGGTCACAGATCGCTGAACGTTCAAACTATTCCTCCAATGTGTACGCGTCTCAGACTACTTCCTCAGCTGACCCTGGTTAGCAGGCAAGTCCTGAGCTTTTCTGGTGCTGTTCGACTTGGATCCGAAAGGTAGATTTCGAGATGCCATGGCTCGCGCTCAAGCCCTTGATCCGAGAGGAGCTCGTCGATCTTGGAAAAGCTCTCCGGCTCGGTCGAGTACGGACCGACATGTAGGATTCGCGCGAAGCGGGCGGATTCGATGCGGAGTAATTCGATGCTCCGGGCCTGCTCGCTACCTTCCAACTTGCCGCCTCGTTTGTTCGTGGCCAGCTCCACCGTGCCCCTCAACTCTTCTGGCGTCACGTCAACGGGTACGCACATCTGCAGCCGCCACCTCCACGCGTCCTGGGAAGGAATTTCAGAAATGCGGAGGTCATCTCCTTCGGCACGCCATTCGCCCTCGAGGCTGCCAACCTTGAAGACGTCTTTTCCGGCCTTCTTCCGTCGGAAACGGATCGCGTAGGAGATACCGTATAGGGCTTCGATTGCAGCTGAGAATGCGGGCTCTGCCGGCCCACCGATCCCGCTCAATGCGATCACCAGGCGCGAAGGAACGTCAACAACGTCTGGCTGCACCTTGCCCTTGAGGAGCGCGTCCGGTGTCGGAGAAACCTGCTTCCCGCTCATGGTTCGACGGGCATTGGGGGCCCGTTGGCATTGAACATATCGACGGCGACTTTCCAGGTGCCGTCCGACTGCTTTTTCCAGACCGTCATGTACTTGCCGTCGATTGCCAGAGGATTGCCATCGGGATCCTGGAGTTCGATGCGATAGGTGCCGACCGTGTATCCAAGGATACCGCCCGCATCTCCCGTCGAAGGACTCCAGGTGAGCGAGTATCCGGGCATCGCTTCCATAGCATCGAATACCGCGCGACTCCCCTCGAGACCTCGTGCTATGGGCATGTCGGGCGCGAGAACATTCGCGTCTCCAGCGAAGTGAGACATGAGCGCATCCACCGGGCTGTCACCTGTCGAGTAGGCCTCGTACATGGCTCGATCCGCCTCCATCAGGGAGGCTCGCTCCGCATCCTGATCGACTTCCTGTGCTTGAGAATTATCGGTGGGTGCACAACCGAAGGTCAGAAACAGCGAGACTACTGTCACCGCGACAAGCTGCCGCATGAGCCACCTCCATGTGATATGGGCAATCACCTGCAAATCCACAGCAGGCCTTATGCATCTCGTACTTAGTTCGGTTTTTCCGTTCCAAGCAAGTCGAAGTATTGCTCGAAGGAGACGCCCGCCGCAGGTGGTGGGTCCGCGACGCCTATCCAACCAAGAGCAGAACCCTGTGCCTGAACGATAATTACCGGCAGACAAACAGCAGCTTCACCAGGAAACATGTCGTAGAAGTAGGCGTATTGGGGAAGTGTTACGTTTTTGCGTTCCGGTGCATCAGACCGGAATGTCGTCTACTCATCTACTTCGCCGCCCGAGTTCTGGGTCTTGCGACGCTGAATGATGGCTGCAATGCCGGCGATGAGGAAGACAATGCCTGCGCCGATTAATCCACGACTGCTGTTCATCCCGATGACAATGAACATGATTCCGATAGGGATGAATGCTGCCTGCGGTGTCGTCTTCTTACGATCTTCACTCATGCTGCCTCTCCCTTGGCTCCAGTGGATGCCTGACGAGAGAGGATAGCTGATAGAGCCATGTCCGCGCACGCGACGCAGGGTCCGACCGGATTGTCAGGCACTTGACCTCAGCGCACGACGTCCATCAAAACGTCATGAACGATGCTAGTCGCGACTTCGACGAGGAATACATCCAATCCGACTTCGACGATCTCGAATCCTGCCGGGAGCCTGACGCGAGACCGGAGATCTGTCGGAACGAACTTCTTGGCGATTCCAGGCGGCAGTGGCTTGCCGCGCGCCAGTCGTCGTCGAATTCCGGGTGGCAGTGCTTCGGCACCGGATTCACCCCGAGCCAAGTAGAAGTCCCTGATCTGGACCTGGATATCCGGCAACAAGGTGATCGACACCTTTGCCAGAGTCGGACCACTGTTCTTTCGGCCTTGAGCAAGTGCGTCCGACGGAGTTGCGAACAGAAAGGACGCGCTCAGGATCAGGCCCACTGCAAAAATGTTTGGATTGATACGCATTGCTTGTCATTCCTGAGTAAGGGTTTCGCCCTCTGTCCTATGCCAGTTCTTGATCCAGTGCGTGAACGGGCGCAAAACGCCACAAGTGACAAGTCTGTTGGTACGCAGCAATCATGCCCCGACCCGAGATCACTGCTACGCTTCTCTTACGGAACCTTGGGTGCGCCGTCATCCACCTCGACCAGGCCCATCGGGTTTCCGGCCGGATCCCTAACCTGTCCAAGAATGACAATTCCGGGCACTGATCAAACGAGAACGACGACGGGACGGACTCGTATTTCAGCTGGTAAAGGTTGCTAGCTGGCTGGGCGGTCAGTCACTCAGGCCAGTCCCAACCCCGCAGCTCGTAGTAGCGGCGTCGGGGCGTTGCACGGAGCGGGTCGATACCGTTCTTGCGGCACCAGACCAAGTGAACAACGAGACCGAGAGCCGACATGGCGACAGGGACAACCAGAGCCCAGTGACCGAAACCCCGGTAAAGGCCCAGAGTGATTCCAATGACGATGGACCACTTAAGAATTTTTCTCCAGGGCGGAGTTTCGACTTCGAACGGAGCGAATACCTCGGAGCCGACCAGGAGAAGGCCGAGTAGCACGGCTAGTTCCAACTCAATTCCGATTTCGCTCATGAAGCCTCGCGGAGTTCGGTTAACCGCCTAACGGTAGAATCTCTACCACTGTATTCCACTAGAAAGTTGCCTCAAATATTTCGCCACACCGACCGCAGTGAAAGGAATTCTTCCAGCTATGATAAATCGCTGGAAATTCA
>JBDHMQ010000215.1:0-5933 GCA_039656095.1 Gemmatimonadota bacterium
CGCAGACGCGATTGCCGAAGACATCAAATGGCTCGGGTTTGAGTGGACTGAAAAACTGCATGCCTCGGACTGCTTCGAGCAGATGTACGAGTGGGCGGAGCAGATGATACGTGCCGGCAAGGCCTACGTGGACAGCCAGAGCCTGGATGAGATTCGGACCAACCGTGGAACGGTCAAGGAGTCCGGCCGAAACAGTCGCTATCGTGACCGGACCGTCGAAGAAAACCTGGATCTGTTTCGCCGGATGCGGGCCGGCGAGTTCGCGGACGGAGAGCATGTGCTGCGGGGTGTCGGGGATATGGCGAACCCGAACATGCTCATGCGGGATCCTCTGTTGTATCGCATTCGGCATTCCCATCACTATCGGACGGGCAACGACTGGTGCATTTACCCGATGTACGACTACGCCCACTGTCTTGAAGACGCGATAGAGAACATCACGCACTCGCTGTGCACACTGGAATTTCAGAATAACCGGGCCGTATACGACTGGGTGCTCGACGCGATCGGCATTGAGCATCCGCGACCGGAGCAGACGGAATTTGCCCGGCTGAACCTGGACTTCACAGTTCTCAGCAAGCGCAAATTGATCCAGCTCGTCGAAGGCGGCTTCGTGGATGGGTGGGACGATCCACGTATGCCGACGATCGCCGGAATGAGGCGTCGCGGTGTACCAGCTGAGGCGATCCGCTCTTTCTGTGACATGATCGGGGTGGCTGACGTAGATAGCCGCATGGACATCGGAAAGCTTGAGTACGCGATGCGGGACACACTGAATTGGACAGCGCCTCGCCGCCTGTGTGTACTTGATCCGCTGAAAGTTGTCGTCACGAGTTACGAAGAGGACCGTATCGAGTGGATCGACGCCGCCGAATTTCCACACGACATGGGTACAGAAGGCACGCGCCGATTACCGTTCACTCGAGAGCTGTGGGTCGAGCGATCGGATTTCATGGAAGAACCCGTGCGGAAGTTCCGGCGGCTATCACCGGGAACGGAGGTCCGCCTTCGCAACGCCTATGTGGTCCGGTGCGATGAAGTCGTAAAGGATGCGGTTTCCGGTGAGGTTGTTGAGCTCCGATGCACACACGATCCGGAGACGCTCGGCGCGAACCCGGCAGACGGCCGTAAGGTGCGCGGAACAATTCACTGGGTTTCGGCGAGCCTCGGACTTCCCTGCAAGATTCAGCTATTCGATCGATTGTTCTCGGTCCCGGATCCGGACGATGTCGAGGACGGAGGCACGTTTATCGACAATCTGAATTCGGAGTCCCGGATTACGATTGAAAACGCCTGGGTCGAACCGGCCGTGGCCGAAGATCCACCAGGCGCCCGATACCAGTTCGAGCGAACGGGATATTTCGCCAGCGATCCGGTGGAGTCAAAATCGGAGGCACTGATCTTCAATCGAATCGTTCCGTTGCGGGACAGCTGGGCCAAGCGGCTCTCACGGAGAGCCTAGGAGTCGGTCCATGACTCAACAGAGTATCAACCCGGCGACCGGCGATGTTTTCGCCGACTATCCGTCCCATACAGAAGATCAGCTCCAACTGTCCGTGGACTCAGCGAGACAGGCATTCCTGACATGGCGAGAAACATCGTTCGCGAAACGTGCGGAATTGTTGCTCAACGTGGCGATCGGGCTCGAAGCAGATGCTGATCGTTATGCGCACCTGATGGCGACAGAGGTTGGCAAACCCCTGGTCGAGGGTCGCGCCGAGGCGCAGAAAAGTGCTTGGGTGTGTCGCTATTATTCGGATAACGGCGAGCAGTTTCTCGCCCCCGAACATATCGAGACCGAGGCCGTGGAAAGTTTTGTCGCATTCCGTCCGTTGGGTACCATACTCGCGGTCATGCCGTGGAATTTTCCGTTCTGGCAGGTCTTCCGGGCGGCGGCACCGGCGTTGATGGCTGGAAACACGATGTTGCTGAAGCACGCCTCGAACGTTCCCGGCTGCGCACTGGAAATCGAACGGATCTTCCGGGAAGCCGGAATTCCCAACGGCGTGTTTCAAACGATTCTCACCGGCAGTGACAGGGTCGCGGGCCTCATTGCGGACCCCGTGATACGCGGTGTCACGCTCACGGGAAGTACGCCGGCCGGACGTGCTGTAGCGGCTGCCGCGGGGCAGCAGTTGAAGAAATGCGTCCTGGAACTGGGTGGCAGCGACCCGTACGTGGTTCTGGCGGATGCCGACGTTGCGATGGCCGCCGAAGTCTGCGTTACAAGTCGGTTGATCAATTGCGGCCAGAGTTGCATCGCTGCAAAACGGCTTGTCGTGGTGGAAAGCGTCCGGGAAGAATTCGAAGCAACTGTTGTCGAACGAATGACGCAAACAACATGGGGAGATCCACTGGACGAGTCCTCAGACATCGGTCCCATGGCTCGGATTGACCTGCGGGACGGTCTGCACGACCAGGTAGAGCGGAGCGTGGAGGCTGGAGCACGCTGTCTGCTGGGTGGCACAAACCCGGGCGGCCCGGGCGCATTCTATCCGCCCACGGTTCTCACCGACGTGAAGCCCGGAAACCCGGCATATGAGGAAGAATTGTTCGGCCCCGTGGCTGCGATTCTGCCCGTGGATGACGACAAATCTGCGATCGAGGTGGCTAACGACTCGTTGTTCGGCCTGGGGGCTGCCGTGTTCACGTCGGACACAGCGCGCGGCACACGTATAGCCACAGATCAACTGGAGGCGGGCTGCTGTTTCGTGAACGGGTTCGTCCGGTCCGATCCGCGAATGCCGTTTGGAGGCATCAAGGATAGTGGGTCAGGACGCGAACTATCGAAATTCGGGATTCGAGAATTCGTCAATGTGAAGACTGTGGTAGTTACCGGCTAACGGATCTCGAACCGCACCGGAACCGGAATGATCGCGTCCGAGAGCAAGTCGGACTGACCTAGGGCCAGGTTCCGGACCGCCATGTCAGGGAGGCGAGCCGCTTCGTCCGAACTCAACTCAGGGCGGAGCCGCAAACGAGCCTCAAAGTCCTCTTCCACCAGAGCACCGCCGCGACCCTGTAACACAGTTTCTCGATATACTTCACGCAGGCGCGAGACATCGATCGGAATGGTCTCGACAACTGATTCCTCCGTCAATTCCAGGCGACGAGTACCGGCGTCGAGATCCGTGTTATGGAGCGTCTCGACAATCGCCCACTCCAACGTGTAAGCGCCGATGCGTTCCCCGTCGATCGGAATCTGGAGTCGCCTGTCCGGTTCGGTGCCCGTTACGGACGCCGCGGACGCGTCGATCCGGTGCACCTTCGCTACAATTGCTGCCAGTTGCCGATCTGCGGCGCGCCGATCGGCGCGGTCAGCCCGGTCGCCGAGAGATCCACCCACTACGGCTGACACCCCCAGGACCGCGCCGCCGACTGCGACAGCCAGCACCGTCCAGCCGCGCCTGCGAGCCCGCAGTCGCTGTCGTGTTTCGCTCTCGAAGGCAATCCCGAGTCGGCGACCGATCCAGCCGAGTAGAAAAGCCGGCACGAGACCGGCAGCAATCGTGCCGCCGGCCACGGGTTGTCCCCGAACACAAACAACCAACCGACACCGAACAGGAACGCGGCAGTCTGAAGCGATACAGCGAGGCCTACGAGCAGGCCCCAGGACAGGCCCGCCAGCATCCAGATTGTCCGCGTCTTCAGTCTCATGTCTCTCCTGACGGGTTGTTTGTCTCGTGACGCGCCCAACCTAACCGACGTCGGTTCGACTTGCAGGGTGCCACAACTGGTCGCTCTGAGCCAGTCAAACTGGAGCCTGCAATAATGATCGGCAGTCCGCCATGCGAACCTGATCGGCTTGGAACGGCTGTTGAGACGGGCGATCCGCACATAGAGCTGATCCGGATCTGGAACTTCCCTGTGTGGTCCGGTGCTTGCAGAATAAGTGTGATTATCAATTGATCCGCGTGCGACGCCGAGTCGCCGGCACGTCGGATACTCCGATTTACTGCATGGAGGAAGCATTGTGATTCGACTGCACAACCGCCCGAGATTTCGAGTCAAAACCGCCGGAGTGCTGGCCACTGTCGGTTTGCTGGCCGCAGGCTGCTCGAGCTCCGCCGAAGACTGCAGTGTTACGGGCACGTGCCCGAACACGGCTCCCAGTGTCTCAATCACTTCGCCCGCAAATAGCTCGATGTTTGACGAGTTCGTCTCGGTATCCTTCGCGAGCTCTGCAACCGATGCTGAAGACGGCAGTCTGACCGGTACATCACTTGTCTGGTCGTCGAGCCTGGACGGCGCTATCGGAACCGGAACGTCCTTCAACAAGAGTGATTTATCGGTGGGCGTCCATACGGTCACACTTACGGCTACTGATTCTGATGGTGCCCCCGGAACAGCGTCGGTTCAGGTCACGATCGTTGTGGTATCGAATGCTCCCCCTGTCGTAACAATCACAGGTCCGGCTGACGGTGGCTCCGCGGCGGGTGGAACCAACGTGACGTTTACGGGAACTGCCGTAGATCCGGAAGACGGCGCAATTACCGGCGCGGCTCTCGTCTGGATGTCGAACCTCGATGGCCTGATCGGGACGGGAGCATCTGTCTCAACCTCTTCGCTGTCTGGCGGCGTGCACCAGGTCGTGCTCACAGCAACGGACAGCGAGGCAGCTGCCAGGTCCGACACCATTGCGTTCTCGATCACCGGTGCAGGAATACCAGTTGTGGCCATTACCTCACCCACCGACCAGGGCAACGGAGCACCAAACACGGTGTTCGAGGGCGCTAGCGTCACCTTCACTGCAACGGCCACGGATCTCGAAGATGGGCCGCTTACGGGCGCGTCTGTCGTCTGGACATCCAACGTTGACGGACAGATCGGCACGGGTACTTCGTTCTCGACTTCGGTGCTTAGCGAAGGAATGCACACCGTCACGCTCGCGGCAACAGACACCGACTCGAACGAAACCAGAGCAACCGTTCTGGCAATCGTAAAACCGGCGGCTGCCGCCGGATTCCAGATTGAGATTCGGATGGCGGAAGGCGTAACGCTCAGTGTGGCTCAACAGGCAGCCGTAGATGCTGCCCAGACGAAACTGCAGGCCATGATCACCGGTGACATACCCGACCTCGGCCTGTTCTCGAGGGGATCCGGGACGTGTGGTGGTGCCACAACTCCTGCCCTCAACGAGTCGATCGACGACCTGATCATCTATCTGGAATTCCTGCCAATCGATGGTCCGGGCATGACGATCGGCTCGGCCGGTTGGTGCACCGCCCGCAGCGGATCCTTACTGCCCGTCCTGGGCGGCATGAAATTCGATACCGCTGACCTTGACTTCATTGAGGGGTTGGGACTGCTGGAGTCAATCGTTCGCCATGAGATGATGCACGTGCTTGGATTTGGTGTCAGTTGGGACCCCGCACTCCTTGACCTGGTGAATGAAGTGTCTGACCCGACAAACACGGCCTGGGTGGACGGTTTGACCGATACGTTCTTTGACGGTGCGGCGGCCCTGACCGAATTCGCCGTGATCGGCGGAGGCAGTTACACAGGCGGTAACATCGTTCCTGTTGAGAACGACACAACGAGCTTCGGCACCGGCAGCCTGGACGGTCACTGGCGCGAGGGTGTGTTTGGCAGCGAACTCATGACGCCAGCCGCCAACATAGGGGCGAACCCCTTGAGCTCGCTGACAATCGCATCGTTCGGAGATCTCGGGTACACGGTGGATCTTGGTGAGGCAGAGGCATACGCGCCGGTATTCTCCATCGTATTCGGCGAGAAGGTCGAGCCGCAGACATTTGACCTGTCAGGCGACGTCTGGCGAGGTCCGCTTCATGTCGTCGAACCGGACGGAAGGCTACGAAGAATCCGGTAACGTGGACGGGGCCTGTATACGGCCACGCGATCAGAATCGAACAGAGCCGGGACGTATCATACGTCCCGGCTTTTGTTCTTAGCCGTCCCCTCGGCGCTCGCGT
>JBDHMQ010000216.1:0-4644 GCA_039656095.1 Gemmatimonadota bacterium
GACACGACCCGGGGTGACGCTGCGCAGCTCTCGACGTCTGGCGGCCGCGATGCCGGGCCCTCGCAACGCCCGGAAACCCGCTTCTGGAGCGGCTTGACCCTCCAGGACTACAGTTTTCGGGTCGCCATTGCCGTGGTGACGCCACAGGCTACGCAGGTCCCGATCACCCGCAGACCCTGCCTTGGTTGCCTAACGTATTGAAATACAAACACTAACAATCGTTTGAGCTCGTCTCTGGCACACTACGTGCCCTGCTGCATGGTGCCCGCGCGATCGGAGACCGAGCCGATGCTGCGTCTGCAAAGCCGGAAGGCGAGACTATGATATCAGGAAGCCGAACAAGTTTCGGGAGACTCAAGCGCAATGCCTCTGGTCAGAGTCTCGTCGAGTTTGCACTCGTACTGCCCCTGCTGCTGCTGATGTTCTTCGGAATCTTCGAGTTCAGCCGGTTCTACTACACAAAACTAACACTGCAACATGCCGTACGTGAGGCGACTCGCTACGCCGTAACCGGCAATACTCTGACGGACCCCGAGACCGGTGAGCCAATCGACCGGGCCGGTTCGATCGTGCGCGTCATACTTCACAATACGAGAGATCTCGACGTCGATCTGGACGGCATCAGTATCTCGCCCGCGGACGGCGGCGGCCCGGAAGACATCGTCAGAGTGGCAGTGGACTTTCGCTACGACCTGTCGTTGCCGTTGATAAGCAGGATCGTACCGGACGGCCACGTGGACATCTCCCTCTCAACTGCTATGCGGAACGAGGCATTCTATGATTAAGCCCCGTCTGTGTTGTCTGCGGCGCCCGTTGCATCGAGTGCTCCGTGACGAGTCCGGCCAGGACCTGGCCGAGATGGCCATGATCACGCCCTTCCTTCTGATATTGGTCTTGGGAATCGTTGAGCTCGGTGCAGTGCTCAGCACTTCGCATACGTTGACCAGCCTGGGACGCGAGGGAGCAAATATGGCCGCCCGCGGTGCTCCGCTGGACACCGTCAACGTCCTGATGTTGGAGAACGGCGCGGAGATCAACCTTACGGGCCGCGGGGGCTCGATCACGTCGCGCGTGTTCGTCCAGGACAGCGTTCCGACAATCGCGGCCCAGGGAGCTACCAATATGTTCGCCGGCAGTAGCCGGCTCGGTAACATCGGTGAACCGGCCGTCGGACTCACGAGCCTGGCCGGCGCCGAAGGAGCCAGTTTCTATGTCGTGGAGCTGTTCTACGCCTACGACGACCGTACACCACTCGGGAGAGTCTTCAAGACGACCATACCGGACACACTGTATTCGCGAGCCATCTTCTGAGTCTCAAACCGCATGCGCAAAGGCAGGAAGCAGGAACGATGAATATTCCGAGAATGATCAGAAACGAACGTGGCGCAGTTCTCGCCCTGGTGGCGGTGTCGCTTGTTGTCTTGCTCGGAATCGGGGGGCTCGCGCTCGACTCCGCGCGCGGCTACCTGGCGAAGGCCCGCCTGGCGCGCGCAACTGACGCGGCCGTACTGGCCGGTGCTCGGTCCCTTCGGCTGGGCGAAGACGTTGCCCGGGAGCGTGCGATCGACATCGCACTTCTCAATGGCGCCCGGCTCGGAGTCAACAGTTCAGACCTCAACGTGACGTTTGGCGTGAACGCAGAAGGCGAGCAGACGGTCCGCGTTGATGCGCACCTGAGCATGGCGACGAGCCTGATGCGGGTGCTCGGCGTGGAATCCATGGACGTCCGATCCGCTGCCGTCGCTGCCGTACCCCCTGTCGACCTCGTGCTGGTGCTCGACCAATCGGGATCGCTGGGTACGGCCAACGCGTTTGACGACCTGCAGGACGCGGCCAAGCTGTTTGTCGACTACTTCGACGATAGTATCGATCAGTTGGGTCTGGTCTCGTTCAACCTACGGGCGACCGATAGGACTGCTCTGAACGGAAGCTTCACCGCGTCGATCAAGAACGAGATCGACCAGATGACCTCCTTCAGCTACACCAACGTCGGCGAGGGACTTCGCCTCGCCCAGGGTCAGATAACCGGTCCGGCAGCCCGGCAGCGGTCCGCCAAGATCGTCGTGTTTTTCACTGATGGTCGTCCTACGGCGTTTCGTGGCAATCTCAATGGCCAGGACCGTATTCTCACCATCCCACAGACCGGATCGAATATCGCCGGCTACTACAACAACCCGGATCAACTTCCGAGCAACAGTTCCTCCAGCCCCAATGGCTGCCGGGGGTGGGGCAGTTGTTATGGCTGGACGGAACCGACCGCGCGTGCCCATGCCCGGCAACTCGGTCTGGATCGTGCTGCAGAGATGCGCCAGGAAGGGATCTTCGTCTACTCCATCGGACTCGGTAATCCGAATCTCGCCGATCCGCTCTGGCAACCGGACATGGATTACTTGCGCGAGATCGCGAACGAGGACGGCACCGCCGGATCGGGACCGCACGGTAGGGCCTACTTCGCACCGTCGGCTAACGAGCTGCGTTCCGTGTTCCAGCAGGTGGCAAGCGACCTCCTGGTCCGTCTCGCCCAGTAGAGCGCTTCAGCGACAGCGAATCTCGCCACGCCCTACCAGTCCACGACCGTTCCCAGACCGCGCTGATTTGCGCCTTCCAGAGCGGCTGAAGCTGCTACTGCATCCTGTACCGCCACACCCACAGACTTGAAAAGCGTCAACTGTTTCGGATTCGCGGGGCGGAGTTCAGGGTCAATCACAAGTTCGCCGAGCTCGGCCCGAATGTGATCAGCATCGATCAATCCTGCGTCTCGCGCCTGGATCAGATCCCCTGCTTCTGCCCAGGCGGCGCGGCGATCGTCGACCGCTACCCAGGCTCTGGCTACCGTTGCTCCGCTCACTTCGCGGGCGCCCGGAGTGTACGAACCCACTGCGTTGATATGTGCCCCGGCCTTTACATCGACATCGTCGAAAGCTGGAGTCGCCGAAGTCGTGGTCGTACAGACGATGTCCGCATCGCGTAGTGCGGCAGCTGCCGAATCAGCGCGCGATATCTTACCCCGGTACGCCTCCGTCATATTCAGCTCATCGATCATCGCATCCACGTTTGCCGGCGTCGGGCTGAACACTCTGATCTCCTGGATAGGCCGCACCGCACACATGGCTTCGATATGACTGCGTGCCTGGACGCCTGCTCCCAGTATTGCGAGCGTCTTACTTTCCGGATGAGTCAGCAGGTCGGTCGCGGCGCCGGATGCCGCTGCAGTTCGGATTGCTGTGAGCGTTGATCCCTCGATGAGGGCCAGGGGTCTACCCGTATCCGGTTCCAGGACAATCACCGCCGCCTGAATTCTGGGAATCCCTTTCCCCACATTATTGTCGAATACAGAAACCACCTTGACGGCCAGGGAGCTCGACTCGCCGTCGACACGAGCGGGCATGACGAGTGTAATTCCATCGCTGGTACCCGCGGAAAGGTGCGTTCTGAGCGGAACGGCACGCGTCAACGAGGCAAACGCCTGTTTCATCAGCTCTATGGCGTCGCGCATCTGCAGGGCTTTGTGGACGTCTCTTCCACTTAGAACTAGCAAACCATTTCTCTTTTTCGCTCCAGCGAAGCAACTTGGTGGTGAAGGTGTCCGGTACTTCTCACGAGAAAGCTGACAATGAAAATAGTACGGGTGAAAGTCTATCAGGTCGATCTGCCCCTGCACGAGGGAAGCTATAACTGGTCCGGCGGGAAGTCAGTTGCAGTGTTCGACAGCACGATCGTGAGGATCGAAACAGACGAAGGTTTGACGGACCATGGTGAAGTCTGTCCTCTCGGATCGGCGTATCTGCCAGCGTACGCCGCGGGCGCGAGGACAGGAATCGCCGAGCTTGCTCCCCATATTATCGGGCAGGACCCGACGGCGCTGATGCCCCTCAATCGCCTGATGGAGTCCCGGCTCAAGGGTCACCCCTATGCCAAGTCCGCCATCGACATCGCATGCTGGGACATCCTCGGCCAGGTCGCTGATCAACCCGTCTGCACACTGCTGGGCGGCAGGTACGGCGAAGATTTTCCCCTCTACAGAGCCATATCGCAGGAAGCCCCTGAGGCCATGGCGGGCAAAGTCGCGGGTTACCGTGAGGAGGGCTACCGGAAGTTCCAGCTAAAAGTGGGCGCCGATCCTGAAACAGATATCGAACGGATACGAGCAGTGGCCGCTCTGATGCAGAGTGACGATGTGCTGATTGCCGATGCGAACACGGGGTGGTTGAAGCACCAGGCGATGCGCGTAGTGAGGGCAGTTAGAGACGTGGACGTCTATATCGAACAACCCTGCCTTACCTACGAAGAGTGCCTCTCCGTTCGCCAGCACACCGACCATCCGTTCGTACTGGATGAATGCGTTGACAGCATCGCGATGTTGAATCGAGCCTACGCGGATCATGCGATGGACGTGGTGAACATCAAGATCAGCAAGTTCGGAGGACTCACCTATGCCAGGCTCGCACGGGATCTTTGCGTGTCACTGGGCATCGCCGTCACGATCGAAGACAGCTGGGGCGGAGATATTACTACCGCTGCGATCTCACACCTCGCTCACAGCACGCCTCCGGAGTTCCTGTTTACGGCTACTGACTTCAACAGCTACGTGACAGTCAGTACCGCCGAGGGCGCTCCGCAGCGAAACGGGGGGCGCCTGGCTGC
>JBDHMQ010000217.1:0-3644 GCA_039656095.1 Gemmatimonadota bacterium
GGAAGCACCATCCCGGCGGACGAGGCGGAGACGACGGTCGGGTTCTTTCAGATCGGTGGTGGCATCGCAGGTGACTTTCCGATCTGCGTGGTTCCGATGATTCACCAGGACCTCGAGCTTCCCTGCCCCTACTGGTCATACTTCTGCCAGATCAGCGACTCTACAACGAGTTATGGCTCATACTCCGGCGCTGTGCCAGCGGAGAAAATCAGCTGGGGCAAGCTGGACGTCTCAACACCGATGTTCGTTATCGAGTCCGACGCGACAATCGTCGCGCCGTTGATATTTGGCGCCCTTCTTGGCTGGTAGGTTTGGGTGCTCCTCAGGCCGCCCAGATTTCGGCCAGAACCCTGTACACCAGCTTCGCCGCGAGAAAATCGGTAGATCCGGCGCGATTGCGCCACACGGCGGATGAAGTTGTTGACTTCGTACCAGTCGAGCCCACCAGGCTCAGGCGTTCCCGTTGCAGGAACCTGTGACGGATCGAATGCGTCGAGATCGATCGTCAGATAGACATCTGTGGTGAGACCATCCACCGCTCGCTTCATCCAGGCCTCATGAGAAGCACCTCGCGCGGCTGCAATCTCATGCGCCCATACCACCCGGCTCTCATCCAGTCCCGGCCTCTCGTCCGCGTCTATCGATCGGACGCCGACTTGCACGATCGGTCCGTGTTCACGGGCACGGGCCATGACGCACGCGTGGTTATGGGTCGATCCGTGATAGGATTCGCGAGTGTCGGCGTGGGCGTCGATCTGCAGTACCGAAAAATTGCGGTTTGCAGCCCGGGAGACAGCGGCCGCCGCTTCTACCGCACCAATGGTTACGGAGTGCTCCCCACCCAGCACGATGGGCAGCGCCCCGCGGAACAGGACGTCGGACACCTGATCACGCACCATCGAACTCATGATCTCCGGGGTCCCGTCGCATAGAATAGGTGCGGCAGTTTCGATTCCTCGAAGCCAGGGCTCGGAGTCGGTCTCGATATCATACAATTCGACGAAGGCGGACGCGTCGAGCAGTGCCTGGGGACCTCGGTCCGCTCCCTTCCGCCAGCTACTGGTGAGATCGTAAGGAACGGGCAGTATTACTGCGGCGGCAGAATCGACCTCTGGATCAGAACCGAACCCTTTTCCTTTTCCGACCCATACCTCGTCACCGAGATACATGGACATCGACAGACCTCCTCACAGACCGGTAGGCGAATTCCCGCAAGTTGCAAGTTCAGGATCCAGGGCATCCGCGTCCAGCGCGAGTGGTGCGGGTTGACCGTGAAGAAGGTATCGTTGCGTCCAGATCTTGATCATGAATTCCGTGCACCCCGAACACGGGCAGAAGGAGCGAATGGCGACTTCGACACTGTACCTGTTGATCGGATACATCGGCTCGGCACTCGTGGTTGCGTCGCTTTCCATGCGATCCATCATGAAGCTGCGGCTTGTGGGCCTGGCAGGGGCATTCGTTTTCACGCTGTACGGAGTCTTGATCGGCGCCTGGCCCGTCGTGCTCACGAATATCGTCATCGTCGGCATCCACCTCCATTTTCTGCGCGAGATCCTCACTGCCAAGGAGTACTTCCGCGTCCTGGAGGTCAGGCATGAGTCACAATATCTGAAGTACTTTCTTGAGTGCCATTGCGACGAAATCGAGGCGATCTGGCCTGGATTCGAATTCAGGCCTTCCGGCCGACACCTGACTCTGTTCATTCTCCGCGACCTCGTTCCGGCAGGCCTGTTTATCGCCGAGATCCAGGACGACGAAACGATTTGCCTCGAACTCGACTTTGCGATCCCCGGCTACCGGGACTTCAAGATCGGCAAGTATCTGTATGATAAGGGAATGCTGTACGAGCGGGGGTTCCGACGTGTCATCGTCAAGATCGGCAGCGAGGCAACAAGAGCGTATCTAAAGCGTCTGGGGTTTCAGCCTGACATGCGTTCGGGGAACGATGAAATACTGGTGAGGATGTTGGAACCGGGTAGCTGAACCTACGACTGCACTTCCAGATACGTGTAGCCATTCAGGGCGTCCTCATAGAACCGGATCAGCACCTCGCTCTCGGGCACCGACATCCTGCCCTCATGCACAGCAGTCTCGCAGTCTTTGACCAGCCTCGGTACGAGATGCTCGACTTCGTAGCGCATGTAGCCCAGAACATCACGGGCCGAATCGCCTTTCACCGTTTCTTCAACCCACCACCCGCCATCCTCGTCCAGACGGACATGAACAACGTTCGTGTCTCCGAACAGGTTGTGGAGATCCCCTAGAGTTTCCTGATAGGCGCCAACGAGGAATGCTGCCAGGAAGTAGTTCTCTCCTTTTCGCAGCTCATGCACTTCCAAGACTCGGCGCACACCCTCGAGATTTACGAAATGATCGACCTTGCCGTCCGAATCACAGGTCATGTCGGCCAGCACAGCACGGTGCGTCGGACGCTCATCAAGTCGATGAATGGGCATGATCGGAAACAGTTGACCGATCGCCCACGAGTCCGGAAGCGATTGAAAAACAGAAAAATTACAGAAATAAATCTCGCTCAGGATTTCTTCGAGTGGCTGCAGTTCCTCAGGTATCCGATCCAGTTGTTGGGCAAGGTCGTACACGCGAGAGCACGTCGCCCAGAACAGGCGTTCAGCCAGACCTCGCTGTTCGAGACTCAAGTATCCCAGCATGAATAAGTCGAGTGCCTGATCGCGCCCCTGAATGGCGTCGTGGTAGACTTCGACGAGACTGCCTTCCGACACGCCAGCATACGCATTCAGCAGATCACGAATCGGCTGAGGTGCATCCTCGGCCGCATCCAGGTCCAGCGGTGGTGTGTGTGTAGTTCGGGGTCCTGAAGCGCCCAGCACATTGATCACCAGAACGCTCTGATAGGCAGCCATTGCTCGGCCCGACTCGCTAAGAATTGTCGGCTGCCGCACGCCGCGCTCAGCGCAGACACTGCCCAGCCGGTAGACCACTTCGGCCGCGTATTCCTCCATCGTATAGTTCATCGATGATTCGAGGTTTGTCCGGCTGCCGTCGTAGTCTACGCCAAGCCCACCACCGACGTCGACGTACTCGAGCGGTACCCCGAGCTGAACCAGCTCAGCATACACGTGACCCAATTCACCGATGGCATCCTTCAGGCGGCGGATGTCCTGGATCTGGCTTCCCGGGTGACAGTGGAGCAGGCTGAGGCAGTCCAGCATGTCGTTGGCCGCCAACAGCTCAACCATATCGAGAATCTCACTGACGAACAGACCGAATTTCGATCGTTCACCGGCCGAACTGCTCCATCGACCCGCGCCCTGACTGGCCAGCTTTACACGAACTCCGATTCTCGGCCGAACTCCGTAAGACTTGGCATGCTTCAAGACGAGTCCCAGCTCGCTGAATTTTTCGATTACCGGGATGATTTTGCGACCCAGCTTCGTCGAGAGGATCACGGCCTCGACGTAGGCATCGTCCTTGAATCCATTACAGATGATCAGGCGCTCAGACGCTTCGTCCGTAATTACCATGGCAGCTAGCAATTCAGGTTTGCTACCAACTTCAAGACCGAATTCGTAGTCGCGTCCGTATCGGTAGACTTCCTCAACCACCGAACGTTGCTGGTTGACCTTGATCGGGTAGACGGCCAGGTAGCGGCCGTCGTAATC
>JBDHMQ010000218.1:0-3415 GCA_039656095.1 Gemmatimonadota bacterium
GGTTGACGACCTGGTTACACGAGGGGTGGACGAGCCGTACCGGTTATTCACATCAAGGGCTGAATTCCGCCTTATTCTACGCCAGGACAACTGTTTGCAGCGGCTCGGACCGATTGCCAGCCGCCTCGGTTTACTCAGCGGAGAGCAAGAAAGACGGCTGGATAAACACCTGGATGAGATCGACCGCACCAGGAGTTGGCTGGCCTCCGCTCGCGGTACCCCAGCGCAGGTAAACGAGTATCTCTTGAGTGTAGGGAGTGCTCAGATCCAGCAGACTCAACCGTTAGAGCGTCTGTTGCGACGGCCGGATGTGTCGCTTGCGGGGCTGGTTGGACCAGGATGCCCCCTTGGTGAGGTCGAATTCGGTCTCGACGCCCTGACGGTAGTGGAAATGGAAACGAAGTATGCCGGATACATCCGCCGGGACAAAGAGCGGGCAGCAGCTCTGCGGCAACGAGACGACCATGTCTTACCAATCGACACACCCTATGAGGAGTTCGAGTCCCTATCTTACGAGGCTCGCCAGAAACTGGCTCGCGTTCGGCCACAGACCATGGGTCAGGCGGGCCGGATTCCCGGCGTCTCGCCTTCGGATCTACAAAACCTACTCGTCGAACTTCGGAAGTACGCAGCTAACCAGGTTTAAATAGCCACGCCTGGCATGTTTCACGTGAAACAATCTTGCTAAACCACGGCCGGTAGCATTGTCGAGGTGTTGTTCCAGGAGGTTCATAAGCCTGTTTGTTGCAGACTTATGCGCAGTTTCACGTGAAACATCGACATTATGGTCGGTGTGTGCCAAGCGGATGTTGATAGTTTGGCGATGCTGCGACCGCACAGTATATTCGCTTCCTGACCTGTAAACGGTGCAACCTTGCAGCGCCCCGGTCGGAATTTCGAGATTCAGTGGTTCGAATTTGACTGACGAGGGAGTGAAACCGGGCTTTGGGACGCATCATCGCGATAGCTAACCAGAAGGGCGGCGTCGGCAAAACGACGACTGCGATCAACCTCGGTGCTTCCCTGGCGATCGCCGAGAAACGGACGCTTGTCGTCGACTCTGACCCACAAAGCAATGCTTCTAGCGGACTTGGGGTCGAGTTCGACCCCGATAAGCCAGACCTCTACGACTGTCTCGTTGACGGAGCACCGATAGAGCAGGCCATTCGGACGTCAGTACACTTCCCCCTCCTGGACATGATCCCTGCACGCCGTGATCTCGCCGGAGCAGAACTGGAGTTGATCGATCGTAAGCAGCGTGAACGGGTGCTAAAGTCTGCCCTGGAACCGATTCGAAACCAGTACGACTATATTCTGATCGACTCTCCGCCGTCCCTCGGACTTTTGACTCTCAATGCTCTCGTGGCCGCCGATACGGTTCTGATCCCGATCCAATGCGAGTTCTACGCTCTTGAAGGATTGAGCCAACTGCTCAATACGGTACGGATTGTCCAGCGAAACATGAATAAGACGCTGGGAATCGAAGGTGTACTCCTTACCATGTACGATTCTCGCCTCAACCTGTCCAAGCAGGTAAAAGGCGAGGCGGAAGAATATTTTGGCGCAAAGGTCTTCAAGACCTGGATCCCCAGGAATGTACGTCTCGCCGAGGCACCGAGCTTCGGACAGCCCATTGCCCTCTATGATGTGCTGTCCACAGGAGCGCGCGGATACCTGAGCCTCGCAGCGGAAATCGTGAGGAAAGACGAAAGAAAGCAGGTCAGCGTTGCCTAAGACTAACTCCCGGCTCGGAAAGGGCCTAGGCGCTTTGCTTGGCGATGTTCTCGACGCCCCTGTCGGTGCTGAGCTTCCGCTTGAAGATGTCGAAGTAGTCCGAATCAAGCCCAATCGGTTCCAGCCGCGCGTTGAGTTCGATGATGGTACGATCAAAGAGCTGCGAGCTTCGATCAAGCAGAATGGACTGATTCAACCACTGATCGTCCGAAGGGCGCCGGACGGATTCGAACTCGTTGCGGGTGAGCGCAGATTACGGGCGATCAGGGATTTGGGTTGGGAAAAGGTCCCGGCAGTAATTCGGGACCTCAGCGACGAAGCAATGTTGGTGCTTGCCCTGGTGGAGAACCTGCAGCGGGAGAACTTGAACCCGGTCGAGGAGGCACTGGCGTTTCAACAGTTGATCGACGGGTTCGGGTTGACTCAACAGGCGGTCGCCAAACGTCTCGGACGCAACAGATCTACAATAGCTAACACGTTGCGTTTGTTGACGTTACCGGCGCCCGTGAGAAATTTTCTATCTGCCGGAAAACTAACAGCAGGACATGCTCGAGCGGTGCTGGCGGTCGAGGGCGAGAAGGGTCAACTGACCCTGGCTAACGAAATCGTGAAACTTGGTCTCTCGGTACGCGAAGCTGAGCGCCGTGCCAGGAAAGCGGCCAGAGCAGGCCAGACAACGAACGGCACGGGTGGTCGCAGCAAGCGGACGGAAGATCCGATTGTTCGGCGGGCCACCACCGTACTCGGGCGCAGCCTTGGCACTGGTGTCGAGATTCGCCTTACGGGGCGAAATAAGGGCGAGATCAGAATACCCTTCCATGACGCGGAAGACTTTGAACGCCTGATTCGGCGCCTGCTTTCTGCCGATGCAGCAGAGTTGTTTGAAGGCGGCTGATACACATGGCTGGCAGACGCTGGTCTGTAATGCTTACTCGCGATGGAGCTACGAGCGCGAGACAGTTCAGAATCACGGAGCGCCGGTTGGTCGTGGGGTTGGTCGTTGCATTGCTTCTCGCGGCGACTGGTTTGATTGGCCTTGGCCGCTGGAGTGTGAACAGAACCGTTCCGCATGCTGTGGCAACCCTGCAAGGAAGCCTGGACTCACTTACTGAGGAAAACGCACGAATCTCCGTGCTGGCCGCACGCCTCGGAGACCTGGAAGTGTCATACCGCCGCCTGCGCGAGGTAATGGGCGGTGAAGTGGAGCCTTCCGCGCGCGACATATTGCTCCCGCCCGCTCGATCAGGCGGTGACCCTGAGCGACAGGCACAGACAAGTAGTACGATTCCTGCTGTGTGGCCGTTGGTGGAAGCCGGGTTTATCACCCGGGCTTTCGGAGATAGCGTTTCCGGCGAGGGACTTCACCCCGGACTCGATATCGCCGTTCCGGTCGGATCCTACGTCCGCTCCACCGGAGCGGGAATTGTGCTGGAGGCGGCCGAAGATGGAGAGTACGGGCGGTTCGTAAGAGTCGAACATGATGAGGGCATTACCGCGTTGTATGCGCATAACTCATGGACGTTCGTGGTGCCGGGAGATTCGGTAGAGACGGGCGAGGTTATTGCACTGTCGGGGAATACCGGGCGTTCGACCGCGCCCCATCTCCACCTCGAAATCGAACAAGGCGGCGTAATTGTCGATCCGCTTCCATTCGTGGCGGGGCGGCTGTAGTCGCTCGAAT
>JBDHMQ010000219.1:0-3357 GCA_039656095.1 Gemmatimonadota bacterium
CTTGTCATGCTTGCCC
Source organism: Gemmatimonadota bacterium (assembly GCA_039656095.1). Classification (GTDB taxonomy): domain Bacteria; phylum Gemmatimonadota; class Gemmatimonadetes; order Palauibacterales; family Palauibacteraceae; genus JARFPW01. The sequence goes on from JBDHMQ010000219.1 coordinate 17, forward strand.
AGTTGGGCGCAGATCGTGGGGCCCCGGACCTGGTGTTGCCATATGCAGAAGCTGCTGCGGAACAGGTTGGTTATGAGCAGTCGGCGATCCATCAGGTTCTAATCCGAGCACTGGCAGACTCCGGGTTTGCGGACGAGGCTCTCGACAGAGCACGCGCCTGGGTATCGGCCAGGCCAACGGACACGGCTGGCTACTCTGAGTTGTCGTCAGCATTGAACAGACTCGGAAGACGTGCCGATGCCATAGCGGGGTTAGTTGACGCGAGGGTGCGAACAGGCGATGAGGACCTGTTTTCTCAAGAACTGGGCGTGCTTCATGAGGCAGCGGGCGACTATGACGCTGCTGCGCTGGAGTGGCTGAGGGTTCTTGCCTGGGGGGATGCCGGGGTCCGGACCGTTGAGGCCCACCTGAATACGCCAGCGGTAGATTCGGAACGCGTAGTGTCAGCTATAGAACAGGCGTTGCAAGGACCGGGCGTGGCCCTGACCACTCGCCGCGGTGGGCTCGAACTCGCCCTTCGGCTGGATCGTCCGGACTGGTCGAGATATCTGGTCGAGGCTCTGGCCGAACAAGCACCGTTTGATACGCGCTGGCAGGTGCTACGAAAATACTACCTGGATGCCCGCGATCGAGGCTATGGACCACACGCGCGCTGGGCTGCCGGCCGACTGGCTATGGAGGCGACCGACGGCGACGACCGATTGACCTGGGAAGCCGTTGAAGCTGGCCTAGCTATGGACCAGGGTGACCAGGAGCAGGCAGAAGAGGCGTTCGCCGGGATCCTTGTAAGGTCGGATCCGGGGTCCGAAACGCGGCGTCTCGCATTAGAGAACCTCGTCGTGCTGCGTGCCGACAAGGATCCTGCTGCCGCTGAGCGAATGATCGCCATTCACCAGGACGAGTTTCCACTAAGACAGGCGGAATTGGCCGGTATGGTCATCCGGCTTTCCAGGGCGCATGTGAAGCGAGGCGATCTGAGTGCTGCGCAAGAAGCCCTGGAGGCTGCTCCAATGCAGCCGGCTGATGCGACGACAGCAGCACAGTTAGCTGCTCAGCATGGGTACTTATGGTTGTATTCGGGCGACATTGACCGGGCCCGAGCCCAACTTGAGACGGCAGGACTCATACCTGGAGGCGACCCGGTGCAGCGGACCGAAGTGCTGCTGTTCCTGGATGTGATGGACCGAACAGAATCGAAAGATGTGGCGACGCTTGGTCGGGGAATTTATTCCCTGGAGTCGGGAAAGGGCCCGGCCGCACTGATGCGTTCGGCAGAAGATTGGGCGCAGTCGAGCGAGACTTCGGGCTCAGCCGGCTTGATGCGACTCGCAGCTGGAGCACTTTCACGTAGCGAATTCGAGGTAGAGGCAGCGACAGTGCGCCTGGCTCTGGTTGAGGAATTTCCGCAGGCCTCAGAAACTCCAGGCGCGTTGCTGGCGCTGGCCAGATCCGCGTTGCCGGCGCGACCAGACGACTCACGACAGTGGCTGCAACGGCTCATCATCGACCATCCGGAGAGTGCTCTGGCCCCGGTAGCCCGCCGGCTCCTCTCTGAACTTGATCGCCGGATCCCAACGGGCGAGTCTGACGGAGAGGTAAGGAATCTGTGAGGAAAGCAGTCAGTCGTTGGTTGACTCTATTGGCAATGATAATCGTTGCCGCGGCTTTATTTATTCAGCCGCTGGCTGCCCAGATGCTGCTTGTGCCAATGGATGAGGCACAGGAGAATCATCTTCGAGCGTACGGCCTCGTCTATTGGACGATCGGTGAGGGAGAGAGTGCCGAGTGGCTGCTCAATTACCGGTCAGGAAGTTTCCTGATCCCCCATCAACAGCGCGTGCTCGAGAAAGCGGCCCTGATGGGAGTAACGGTGCGACCGCTCTCAGGGGCTGAATTGGCGAGCGTACGAGCGGATATTGAAGCTGGGAATATGGAAGCCGTACCGCTCGAAAAGTCTCCCCGCATCGCCGTCTACACTCCCCCAAACAGTTCTCCGTGGGACGATGCGGTCACCATGGTTCTGGAGTATGCGGAAATTCCGTATGAACGGATATGGGACCCGGAAGTGGTGAATGGCGAGCTGGCCGAGTATGACTGGTTGCACCTCCACCACGAAGACTTCACGGGACAGTATTCCAAGTTCTATCTGACCTATACTCGATCTGACTGGTTACGTGAGGAAGTGGCACGTAACCAACAAGTAGCAACCGACTTCGGATTTGCTAATGTGCCAGAACTGAAGAAGGCCGTAGCACAGAATATTCGAGAGTATGTGGACGGAGGCGGGTTCCTGTTCGCTATGTGTACGGCGACGGAAACACTCGAACTGGCGTTGGCAGCAGAGGGCGTGGACATTGCAGCCGCATTTGCCGATGGGTCACCACCGTCACCAGGTGCTACTTCCGAGATGCAATGGGATCGGACCATGGCATTTCGTGATGCTACGGTTGTGTTGGACCCATCCCTGTCTGCATTCAGTGACATTGATGGACACCAGGTGAATACGCCGTGGAGGAAGCCGCTTGGAAGCTTTACGCTGTTTGATTTCAGTGCGAAGATCGATCCGGTCGCAACGATGCTGACGCAGTCTCACGAGCGCGTATTACCAGACTTCTACGGCCTTACGACCAGTTTCAGCGAGCATGTCGTAAAAGATGGTGTCATCGAATTGGCCAAGGATTCCAATCTGAGCACGATCAAGTACTTGCATGGCAGCTACGGGCGGGGGAGCTTCACATTCCTTGGAGGTCACGATCCGGAGGATCCGCAACATCTGATCGGTGATCCCGAGACAGATTTGGAACTCAGGCGTAACTCTCCGGGGTACCGTCTAATACTGAACAACGTCCTGTATCCCGCTGCGAAGAAGAAGGCACTGAAGACATGACACCGACCGGCAAGGAGGCCGCGTCGTTTCGCACGCCGGCTTCACCGGTTCGTCTGAACGACCTTCCTCCGTACCCTCTCCAGGACGTTCCCGAGATCAAGGCGAGGTTGGTCTCCGAGGGCCGGGATGTAATTGATCTCGGGGCCGGAGACTCCAGGCTGCCTATTCCGGAGGTTGCGGTCGAAGCCCTGAAGGTGGCGGCGGGTGATCCGGCTCTTCAGGGGTATGCATTCCAGAGAGGTCTGCCGGCATACCGCGAATCGGTGGCCGATTGGATGGGTGGTCGCTTCGGTGAACCCGTTGACCCATGGACGGAAGTTCTGCCGGTGATCGGGAGCAAGGAGGCGATAGCGCTGGCGGCTTTTGCCATGCTCGATCCAGAGGATACGGTGCTAATTCCGGATCCTGGCTACGCCCCATACTTTGGCGGCGCTTTTTTTGCCGGTGCCCGTAT
>JBDHMQ010000220.1:0-3343 GCA_039656095.1 Gemmatimonadota bacterium
CTCGGGCACCTCCGCCGCCGATTTCCAGGCCTCTGGTCGTCCGGCGGTCATGAGACCACCTCAGGTGACAGCGTGAACGGTACTTCGTCGCGATTGACCCCGTGAAACGAGTCGCGTTCGGCTACGATCATCTCGAACCAATTCGCTTCATCGTAGGTCTGCCAGGCATAGACGCGTGCCAGCTCGGCGCCCGGCGCCTGGACGGTTCCCACATGCTCAAATCGATCTTCGCGCTTCTGACGAGCGAAAATTTCGTATAACTTCTCGCCGCTGATGCGACCCATGGCTGCTTCTCCTTGATGTCTTCCGGCTAGACGGTAACGCCCGCCTTGCGGAGGGCTCTTCGTCCGCGCTCGGTAATGCGGCTGGCCGTCCAGGGCGGATCCCACGTGATTTCGACTTCTACCGCATCGATGTCCGGTTCCTGCAACAGGCGGTCACGGATATCCCACTTGATAAACTCGATGCAGGGGCAGGCCGACGCGGTGAAGCTGATGATCACACGCGCTTCCCGGTCATTCACCTCGACGCCATATACGAGTCCCAGGTCCGGCAACGAAATCGGAAACTCCGGATCCGACACTTCATGCAACGCCCGCCAAACAGACTCCTCCGTCGATGCCGGAGGGCCATCCCAGATGGGAATCTCCAACTCGAGGTCCGGGTTCTGTCCGATCGATTCGGCCAGCACAGCCGCAAAATTCATCCCCTGCTCGAGTGGCGACTCGTATCCCCTGTCGGAATGGGCGCGGCGAATCTGGACGAGATCGCTCACGCCAGAAGTCGTTCCGTAGCATACCGGCTTCGACGAACGGACTCGACGAACTGCTCGTTCATGGGTCCGCGGGCCTTCCATCGGGCCCACACTTCGTCCCAGGTAATTGGCGTGTTATGGAGCCAGATACGCTCATCTGCATCCCACTCGCATGGGAACTGATAGTCCAGCTCCACTTCGCCTGTTTCTGGAACTGTATGCGCGGGAACGTTCAGACCCAGCCGCTCGCAAAGTGGTACGACCGCTTTCAACCAGGTGGCCCGAAGCTGATCGTTCGTCATTCCCTTGAGCTTGAATTCGAGTTGTGCGTTGTGGCGTTTTTTGTCGTCGGGCATACCGAACCACTCGACACCCATCGGAAACATCCAGTCAACGGCCCGCTGTACGAGGTCGCGTCCCTCGCCCCCAGCTTCTGACAGTCGACGCATCCAGACTTCGCCGTGCCGAAGATGGAAGTTCTCCTCCATGCCCACCTTAGTGAGCGCGCGCTTCAATGGCCCATAGGATGTATGGCGATGCACGTCACTGAGCAGCGTAATTCCGGCACGATCGTAGAGTCCGTTTGCTGTCACCAACTCCGCCCAGTTCGCGAGCGGCTGGTCGAAGCCGAACGGGTTCTTGAACTTGTTGGGAGCCCGATCGTACACCAGGGCTTCTGGGTCCTCGCCAAGATCCGCCAGCAGCCGGTAGGCGATGTTGGCGTGACCCAACTCGTCCTGGATGATCGCCGTAGCCGACACCATGGTATTGGTGGACGGAGCATCCTTTGCGGCCATGTAGTACGACGGGGCGCTCATCAGTTCTGTGTCGCCCTGCACCGTGAGCTGAATGATCAGGGCCTTCTTGTACGTGTCCGTCATGTCGGCTTCGGATTCGACGATGAATCCTTCCTGCACCTTGCGCATCAGTTCTTCATCGGTGAACCGCGCCATCTCAGGTTTCCTCCGTGGGTGGTAGCTCCGCCGTCTCGTGTTCCGCCCGGTCGAGAAGCCGGGTCAGGTTGTCCTTCAGGGATCCCCCCAGCCCGCTCAGATTCTCGCGGATGTCCCCTGCCCGATCCCCAAACCGTTCGCGAAGTTCGTCTTTCAGTTCGCTCAACTTGCGATCCGAACCCAGGAACGGATACCGATAGTCCGATGGAGGATCGAAGGTTTCCTTAATGGTTCGCGGTGACACCCACCTCAAAAGGTTGATGTAGGAACCGGCCTTATCGTTCGTTCCACTCGCTCGAGCTCCGCCGAATGGCTGTTGGCCAACTACGGCGCCAGAAGGTTTGTCGTTGATGTAGAAATTCCCGGCCGCGTCCCGAAGACCGGCCAGAGCGTCCCGCACTGCCCCGCGATCGTTTGCGAACACCGCCCCGGTGAGGGCATAGGGCGAGGTCGTGTCCACGAGACGGATCGTCTCAGCCCATTCCTCCGCCGGATACTCGTGTATGGTCAGTACCGGTCCGAAGATCTCTTCACACATCGTCGTGAACTTCGGATCCTTTGCGAGAATCACGGTAGGTTCGACGAACCAGCCCGTCTCGTCCGAGTAACCACCCCCGATGATCACCTCCGCGTCCTGCGACTGCTTTGCCAGATCGATGTAGTCAGTGATCGTTCTGTAGGCCGGCTCATCAATGATTGCGGCAACGAAATTTCCGAAGTCGCACGGATCACCCATTTCGATGGAGCCGAGTTGCTCTTCCATGGTTTCGCGAACAGCGGGCCACAGATTGTCCGGAACGTACGCACGGGAGGCGGCACTGCATTTCTGCCCCTGGTACTCAAATGCACCACGCACGAGCGCAGTCGCCACCTGGGCTGCGTCGGCGCTCTTATGGACGAGTACGAAGTCCTTGCCGCCAGTCTCTCCAACGAGCCGCGGATACGTCCGGTAATTCGCCAGGTTGTCAGCGACCTGCTTCCACAGAAGCTGGAAGGTCCCCGTCGATCCTGTGAAGTGGATTCCCGCCAGATGCGGGCTCGCCAGCAGTACTTCGCTGATCTTGCTCGCCTTACCCGCGACGAAATTGATGACACCGGGAGGCAGTCCCGCCTCCTGCATCAAGCGCATGTTGTAAAACGAAGCGAGCAGGGACGTATGCGCCGGCTTCCAGATCGACACATTCCCCATCAGTGCCGGAGCCGAGCACAAATTGGCTCCGATCGAAGTGAAGTTGAACGGCGAGATGGCGTAGACGAAGCCCTCCAGCGGACGGTAGTCGGTCATGTTCCACATGCCCGGTGAGCTCATCGGCTGCTTCGCGTAGATATCGCGTGCGAACTGGACGTTGAACCGCCAGAAGTCGATCAATTCGCATACGGCATCGATCTCGGCCTGGTGACAGGTCTTGCTCTGGCCCAGCATGGTCGAGGCGTTGAGCGTCTGGCGCCATGGCCCCGCGAGCAGCTCTGATGCGCGCAGAAACACAGCCGCCCGGTCCTGCCAGTTCCAGCTCGCCCAGTCGGCGCGAGCGTCCATGCAGCTCTCGATGGCCCGCTTCACATCGTCAGGGCCAGCCATGTGATACCGCGCCAGCACATGACCGTGGTCGTGAGGCATGTGAACTTCGGACATATT
>JBDHMQ010000221.1:0-3341 GCA_039656095.1 Gemmatimonadota bacterium
TACTGGCCGATGCCATGTGTGAGAAATTCGGTGGAGACACATTGAACGACATGAAGGTCGCCTGGGAATCGTACCTCAGTCGCGTTAACTCGGCAGAATTCGGCGACGAATGACCGGAGACGCCAGATCCGGTCCGGCTGGCGGCCCGATTATCCTGGTCGGCCTCATGGGGGCAGGCAAGACAACAGTAGGCCGAATACTGGCCGACCGCTGCAATTTGCTGTTCATTGACCTGGACCGCGAGATTGAGCTCCAGGCCGGCATGTCTGTGGGGGAACTGTTCGCCAGTCAGGGAGAGTCAGCGTTTCGTGACCTTGAAGCCTCTGTGTCGCACGAACTGGCGGATCGATCGGATGTTGTCGTGGCGGCCGGTGGCGGCTGGATGGTCAACAAGACAGCCCGGCAGGCATGGCCCGAGGCGAGGATCATCTGGCTTGTCGTGAGCCCTTTGGTGGCGGCTCTCCGCATCAATTCACATACAGCATCGCGACCCCTGCTGAAGGGTAAAGACACCCAGGTAGCGCTGGAGCGTCTTCTTGCTCGACGGTTGCCAGCGTATGCAGAGGCATTGTATACCGTAGACACCGATGGCTCGAGTGCCGACGATGTAGCCGCTGAAATTGCGGGTCTCGTCGGCCTCCGGTTTTCAGTTTGAATGTCCCTTAGCAGCGAGCAACGAATAGGCATGGCGAACAAGAAACATCTAGTGATTCTGGAGTCGGACAAGAAAGCGCGGCTTCTCAGCCCATGGCTTGGTGACGACTACATCGTTACCGCTACGGGAGGTCACATCATCGACCTGCCGAAAAAAGGCCTCGCCGTAGATGTAGACGGTGGTTACGAGCCTGAATACGAGATCGTCCACGGAAAGAAAAAGCTGGTTACCGAGCTGAAGAAGCTGGCCCGACAGGCCGACCAGATTCTGATCGCCACAGATCCCGATCGGGAGGGTGAGGCGATCGGGTACCATATCGCCAAGCAATTGGGATTCGATAACGGCACAGAGGAACGCTTCCGGCGCGTCACCTTTAACGAAGTTACCCGAGAAGCTGTACTCAAAGCGATCGCTGATCCGGGTGATCTGGACCTCGCCCGCGTGGATGCCCAACAGGCACGCCGGGTCCTGGACCGCCTCGTTGGCTACGGTCTGTCCCCGGTCCTGTGGAAGAAAATTTCACCGGTAGACCCGATAAGCCGGGTACCTCTGTCGGCGGGGCGTGTCCAGTCCGTTGCTGTACGTCTTGTCGTTGAGCGTGAGCGCGATCGGCGTCGATTCCGCGCTTCAGAATACTGGGATCTCACCGCGACTCTTGCCAAGGACGATCGTGAGTTCGAGGCCCGGTTGACGGCCCTCAGCGGGTCCAGGCTTGCTACCGGATCTGATTTTGATTCAGACACCGGGGAGTTGAAGGATGCTTCTGCGGTTACACTACTGAATGAAGAATCGGCAGCCGAGACAGTTGAGTTGCTTTCAGACATCCCATATGTCGTATCCTCAGTAGAAAGCCGGCAGAAACCTACCAATCCGCGACCCCCGTTTAAGACGACTACGCTCCAAAAAGAAGCAAACGCGAGACTCAACCTCTCGCCGCGGCAGACGATGCGGGTCGCGCAGCGGTTGTATGAAGCTGGAAATATCACATACCTGCGTACCGATTCGACGGCACTGTCCCAGGGAGCTGTAACCGCGGTTCGACATGAGATCGAGTCCAGATACGGTAAGCGGTACCTGAGTCCCCAGCCACGCACACATACCACTACTACCAAGGGCGCGCAGCTCGCACATGAGGCCATCCGGCCCGCCGGAACCGAGATGAAGACTGCCGGCCAGCTAGGGCTCCAGGGTGTAGAGGCAGCTCTGTATGACCTGATCTGGAAACGTACGATGGCCAGTCAGATGGCGGCCGAGATCAAGCAGCACGTTTCTGTGACGCTCACTGCAGGCAATGCTGAATTTCGGGCAAATGGACACACATTGGAGTTCGCGGGCTTTCGCAGGGCCTGGATGGAGGGCGCTACGGATGTGGAGTCCGCTCTCGGGGGCAAAGACGTATTTCTGCCCGAGCTGGTCGAGGGTGATAATCCAGATTTTCGTGGGATCGAGCCCGCAGGACACATGACGAGGCCTCCCGCCCGCTACACGCAGGGCGCTTTCCCCGGTATCCTCGAAGAAGAGGGAATCGGAAGACCGAGTACTACGGCGACAATCATCAGCACGATGGAGAGTCGTGGATATGTTCGGCTCGACGGCCAGCAATTGGTGCCTACCTTCCTCGCCTTTGCCGTCACTGCGTTGCTTGAGCAGCACTTCGAAGACCTGGTAGACCTCGGCTTTACGTCTGCAATGGAGCAGGGTCTCGATCGGATCGCAGATGGTGAGTTGGATTGGCGCACCTACCTGAACGAGTTTTATCGCGGCGAACACGGATTTGAGGCACGTCTGGTCGAACAGGCAGAGAAAATTGATCCTCGCGAAGCGTCGACGGTTGTATTCGACGACATGGAGCAGAATGTCCGCATTGGTCGCTACGGGCCGTTCCTGGAGTTCCTGTCGGACGACGAACCGATTCGTGTATCTCTTCCCGATGATCTGGCGCCAGCTGATCTGACAGCCGAAGTCGCGTCTCAGTTGATCGAGCAAAAGAAGGCGACCAACGAAGAAATTGGTGTGGATCCAGCCACAGGCAAGCCAGTATTCAGGCTAGTCGGCCGGTTCGGGCCATTCGTTCAACTCGGCGAACAGGAAGAGGATGGGCCGAAGCCGAAGCGCGCATCACTTCCGAAGGGAATGACCATCGAGGACGTAGATCTTGCCGCGGCTCTCTCCTTACTGGAGTTGCCACGCGACCTGGGTGCTCATCCTGACACCGGCAAGCCGGTGCGGGCCGGCATCGGACGGTATGGTCCGTATGTGGTTCATGAGAAAGACTTTCGTTCGCTTCAGGCCGGTGATGACGTCTTGACGGTCGAGTTTGATCGGGCCATGGAGTTGTTGAGGGAGCCGAAACGGGGTCGGAAGGCCCAGGTGGCGCTCCGCGACCTGGGTCCGCATCCCGCCGACGGAGAAGTGATCAAGCTGTTCGACGGCCGATATGGACCCTACGTAAAACATGGAAAAATCAACGCCTCGCTCCCGAAAGGCGTCGAGCCGGATGCGGTAACTGTGGAACAGGCGATCGAACTTCTCGCCGAGCGAGCTGAAAAGCTCAAGTCCGGCAAAGGGCGCGCGCGCAAAGGCGGGCGAAAGAAATGACCCGGCCGACGGTTTCGGTCGTCGGCGGCGGGCTCGCCGGGTCCGAAGCCGCCTGGCAACTCGCGGAATTGGGATACTCGGTTCGCCT
>JBDHMQ010000222.1:0-3271 GCA_039656095.1 Gemmatimonadota bacterium
AGGTTCGATCCCGCGTGACAGAGTCAGCATTCGGTGGTTGTCGTAGTACGTCGAATGGATATGCCACTTTCCATGCGGCGTCAGGTAGTTGAGCAGAAGCGTGTCCTTCTCCTGGACGCTATTGCGCAGGTCTCCGTACGACACCGCGTCGGGCTTCGGTTTGTAGGTCGGCAAGTGCTCGCCGAAGTCAATGTAGCCCTGGTGATCGAGGTAGAACTGCTGCCTGCCCGTCAGCGTCCGCCACGGCACGAGGCGCTCGACGTTGTACGTGAACGGTGAGTACGGGCGACCATCGTTACTCAGGCCCGACCACACCGGCGTCGTCAGCAGACGGCGCGGCTGGGCGATAAGGTCGTCGAAGTCCATGCGCACGCTCCGCGTACCCTCAGCGAGATCTGCGAGCGGAAGTCCGACCTTCTCTTCGTGTGCCTTGAAGGCCAGGTAGGCCGCCTCGCCGTTGGTCTCGGGGGCGAGCGCCAGAATGACGTTGGCCGCTTCAATCGCATCTTCCAGGGACGGGCGCCGAACACCATCGATCACCACAGTCGGAGCTGTTTCCACCAGCTCGTCGTACAGCTTTTCGTTGTTCCAGCTCGTCCCGTGTGCGCCCATGCTGGCGCGCGCCTTCGGTCCGAGGCCGATGAATTTTTCATACATCCTGGCGTAATCGCGCTCCACCACCATCAACTTCGGACCCGTCTTGCCCGGAATGAACTCGCACTCGCCGGCCAGCCAGTCCTTCACTTCGGGCTGCGCCATCTCGTCCGGGCAGTCGTGTTGGAGGGGGACCGCGACGATGTCACGCATCGGTTCGGGCAAGTGCGTCTCCGCCAGCTTCGATGTGGCTTCGGAAAGCGCCTTGAAGATGTCCCAGTCGCTCCGTGACTCCCAGCACGGAGGTACGGCCTGGGTCAGCGGGTGGATGAATGAATGCATGTCCGTGGTATTGAGGTCGTTCTTCTCGTACCAGGTGGCAGCCGGAAGCACGATGTCGGAATACAGGGCGGACGTATCCATCCGGAAATTGAGATCCACGACGAGGTCGAATTTGCCACGCGGCAATTCATCCACGTATTCGACTTCGCTCGTCTCGCCCTCGGCCTTCTCATCGGCGATCGCGTTGTCGTGCGTTCCGAGATAATGGCGAAGGAAGTACTCGTGTCCCTTAGCGCTCGACATCAACGCGTTGCCGCGCCAGATGTACCAGACGCGGGGCCAGTTCTCAGGAGCGTCCGGATCTTCGACGGAGAATTTCAGGTCCCGGCTGCGGATTTGATCGGCGACCCAGTCGACGATCTCCTTGTCGGTCTTGGCCCCCGCTGCCTCGGCATCCTTGACCAGTTCGAGGCTGTTTCGCGGGAACTGCGGATAGAACGGCAACCATCCAAGACGTACCGCTCGAACCTGTTGGTCGATCGTATGCCCCTTCGTCAGATCGGCGTCTGGTACGGGATGGTATTCCTGGAAGCCGGCCTCGTAGCGCCACTGATCGGTATGCACGTAATGGAACGATGGCGCGTTCTGAAGGCGTGGTGGCTTGTCCCAGTCCGTCGCAAAGGCGATCGAAGCCCAGGATGATACCGGAGCCAGTTTTTCCTGGCCGACGTAATGCGACAAACCGCCACCATCCACGCCCACGGATCCCGTGAGCATCAGTCCTGTGATCGGTCCCCGATAAATCAGGTTGTTATGGTACCAGTGATTGATGCCCGCACCGATGATGACGGTGTTCTTGCCTCCGGTCGCTTCTCCGTTGTCCGCAAATTCGCGGGCGAACTGGATCACCGTGTCCGGAGAGATGCCCGTATAACCTTCTTGCCAGGCTGGTGTGTACGGACTGGATGCGTCGTCATAGTCGACCGGGTAGTCGCCGGCCAATCCACGGCCGACACCGAACTGGGACATCAGCAGGTCGAAGCTCGTCGTGACGGCGACCCTGCCCCGTTCTGTCTCCACATACCGGACCGGGACACCGCGATCGCGGATCTTGTCCTCTGCGAAGTCCGAGAATCCCACCTGCAGGACCTCGTCATGCTCATCGAGAAATGAGAGTGTTGGAGCGATCTCCGAATCGTCCAGATCGTCCTTCATCTCCAGGTTCCACTTACCACCAGGCTTCTCCCAACGGTGCCCGATGCTCCCCCTCGGAAGCTTGACTTCGCCACTGGCCTCGTCCATGACGAAAAACTTGAAGTCGGGGTTCTCGACCGAGGCATAACGACTGAGATCGCTCGCCCGCAGCAGTCGGGATGCGCGCCATCCCTCGTCTGTCTTCTTCAGCGTGACCAGGAATGGTGAGTCGCTGTAATTCTTCAGGTAATCCGTGAAGTACGGGACCTGTCGATCCGCGTGGTATTCCTTGAGGATCACATGGTTGGCCGCCATCCAGAACGCCCCGTCCTGCCCGGCGTTTACTGGCACCCACCAATCAGCGTAACGCGACACCTGGCTGAGATCCGGCGAGAACACGACCATCTTGGTTCCGTTGTGCCGGGCCTCGGCGGCGAAGTGCACATCAGGCGTGCGTGTCATGTTGAGGTTGGCCCCCATCACGACCAGATACTTCGCCTTATACCAGCTTGCGCTCTCCTGAACGTCGGTCTGCTCGCCCCATACCTCCGGTGAAGCAGGCGGGAGGTCACTGTACCAGTCGTAGAAACTCAGGTTGACTGCGCCCATCAACTGCAGGAAGCGCGAACCTCCGGCGTAGCTGAGCATCGACATCGCTGGAATCGGAGAAAACCCGATCACGCGGTCGGGTCCGTACTTCTTGATCGTATAGATATTCGCGGCGGCCTGGATTTCCAGGACTTCGTCCCAGGACGTACGACGGAACCCACCTTTACCGCGGGCCGTATGGAAGCTGGATCTGGCCGTGTCGTCTTCCATGATTGACGTCCACGCGGCGACGGGATCGCCATGAATCCGCATGGCGTCTCTCCACAGATCAGCCAGTACGCCCCTGATGTATGGATATTTGACCCGGATCGGGCTGTAGAGATACCACGAAAATGATATGCCGCGTTGGCAACCGCGCGGCTCGTATGGTGGCAGCCCTTCTTCGAGCTTCGGATAGTCCGTGGCCTGCATCTCCCAGGTCACGATTCCGTCCTTTACGTAAATCATCCAGCTGCAGCTGCCCGTGCAATTCACTCCGTGCGTGCTGCGGATCTTCTTGTCGTACTGCCACCGATTGCGATAGAACTCCTCCCAGACCCGGAATTTCGGATCCGTGACGTCCTTGATCCAGCTCATCGGTGACCTCCAATCA
>JBDHMQ010000223.1:0-3266 GCA_039656095.1 Gemmatimonadota bacterium
CAGTTGCTCGATCGCTTCATCCGCCCGGCCGTCGGAAGCCAGCGCGTTGGCGTAGATCAGGATCTTGATGGGTGATCGATCCAGGGCCAGGGCCCGCTCCGCCGTGCGAACCGATTCAGCGACGCGTCCCACGAAGCCGAGCATTTCCGAGTACTGCTGGAAGGCTTCCGGGTTATCAGGGTCGATCTCCAGGGCCCGAAGGTACGCCGACTCGGACTCGTCCCACTCGCTTCGATTCCGATGCACACTACCGAGCGCCACAAGCGCGGCGGCCACCGCGGGATCCAGCGCCAGCGCCCGGCGAGCAGCGACTTCGGCCGCTTGCTGGAGTTCTGTCGAAATCGCGATCTGATCGGTGAATTCCTCCGGCCGCCCCCCCTCCCAGGAGTCTGCGTACCAGGTCAGCAGCTCTGTCGCCTCCGCCAGACCCGCCCACGCCGGTGCCCAGGTGGAGTCACGTGCGATCGCTGCCTCGAACAGCTTGATCGCCTCATTCAAACCCTGGCCGCGGCTCCGGATGTGGCCACGCCCAGCGAGATAAAGGTCGTAGGCCTCGAGATCCGCCGTGGGCCTCACGAGTTCGGAGGCGTCATTCAGGCCGAGCGGGACCTTCAGGGCATCCGCAATGGCCTCGGCAATCTCGGACTGGATCGCGAACACGTCGTCCATTGCCCGGTCGTACTGGTCCGACCACAGGTGCGAGCCGTCAGACACATCGATCAACTGCGCGGTTATCCGGAGCCGATCGCCCGCTTTCCGGACGCTGCCCTCGATCAGGTAACCGACGCCCAATTCGCTGCCGATCTCGCGCAGGTCCTTGTTCTCGCCCTTGTAGGCAAACGCAGAGGTACGCCCCGCTACGCGGAGCTCCCGGATCTTGGCCAGTGTGTTGAGGATCTCCTCGGTCATTCCGTCGCTGAAGTACTCCTGCTCCTCATCAGCGCTCATGTTGACGAATGGGAGTACGGCGAGTGAGGGGCGCGCATCGTCCGCCGGGTCGGCGAGTGCGAGTCGGACGTCGGCCGGTGTCGAGGTGGTATCTGCGGGACCCGTTTCCGGCGCCGTTCGGCGCGCGATCCACCATGTGCTGGCTACGAGGGCCAGAACTCCTACCAGAGCCAGGAGACCCACTGGCCACCTCTGCAACGCCGGAGCCGACATGATTCCCTCGATCTCGCCCGGCTCCGCGGCGTCGGTGCGTTTCACGCCTTCGGGAGTGACCTCAAACGCCCAGGCCATGATCAGCACGACGGGGAAAGCGAGCACCACGAGCGCGACCATGAATGTGACCGTCCAGTCGGGCAGACCTAGCCGCGGTAGCATGAGGTCTGCGGCCTGCAGGACCCCGAAGGCCACGATGCCGTAGATGCCCGCCACCCGGAACACGCGTCGCCGCTTCAGTTCGGCGAAGAACTCCTGATAGGACTTCATCGCGGCGTCCTCTGCGGCGTGCGGCCCTCGAGGTTGAATGCTTTGAGGGCTTCCAGGTAATCCGGATGGTCGCGGATGGGGTCGAAAGTGTCAGACCAGATCCATCCGGGGAATTGACCCGGATCCGCCTCAAAGTCCGCCAGAAGCGCGGCGGCGGCGCTGTCCGGTTGGCCGATGATCATCCAGAGCGTTGGGTCGTTCACGTCGGCGGGCACGCCGGTCATGTCACCAGACTGGAGCGCCTCCTCGATACCTTCCCTCGCGTCGACGAATCGTGGTGGAGCGTTCTGAAACATTACGTCGTACTGGCCTGCCTCAAGGTAGTAATAGAACCAGCTTTCCCGAACACCTGCCAACGCACCGGCGGTGTCCAGTTTCCGCGCTGCGTCTATCTTCTCAAACGCCTCCTCCCGCCGACCGTCGCCGTTGAGGGAGCTGGCGAGTTGAAAGTACCTGATCGGGGCTCCATCCAGGTCAAGGGCCCTGCGCGAGCTC
This sequence comes from Gemmatimonadota bacterium, assembly GCA_039656095.1. Lineage (GTDB taxonomy): Bacteria > Gemmatimonadota > Gemmatimonadetes > Palauibacterales > Palauibacteraceae > JARFPW01. The sequence goes on from JBDHMQ010000223.1 coordinate 1,927, forward strand.
CGAACCGATTCGGCGATCCGTCCGACGTCTTCCAGCATTTCCCCATACTGCTGAAACGCCTCCGGGTTGTCCGGATCGATCTCGAGAGCTCTCAGGTACTCAGCCTCTGATTTTCCCCACTCGTGCCGGTATCTGTGTACGCTCCCGAGTGCCACTCGGGCAGAGGCAGCCCTGGGGTCCAGATCGAGTGCCCGCAGCGCCGCACGCTCCGCGGCGGCCTGGAGTTCATGCTGGCGAGCCCGTCGGCCAGCAACTGCCTCTGGTCGCCCGCCTTCCCAGGCATCGGGGTACCAGGTAAGCAACTCCTTCGCCTCGGCCAGCCCGGCCCATGCCGGAGCCCACGTTGAATCCCTGGCTATGGCCGCCTCGAACAGCCGAATCGCCTCATTAAGGCCTTGGCCGCGTCCCCTGATGTGCCCGCGTCCCGCAAGATAGAGATCGTACGCCTCGAGGTCGGCCGTGGGTGTGACGAGCTCCGAAGCGTCTAGTCCAAGCGGGATTCTGAGTTCTTCTGCGATCGCCCCTGCAATGTCCGTCTGAATCTGGAATACGTTCTCTGCCGTGAGCGCCTCGTTGTACGACTCCGACCACAGATGCGAGCCGTCCGTCGTATCGATCAGCTGCGCCGTGATCCTGAGCTGATCACCCGCCTTCCGAACGCTTCCTTCAACGATGTACTGGACGCCGAGCGAATCTCCCACAAGTCTCAGGTCAGTATCACGCCCCTTGAAGGCGAACGCCGAGGTCCGCGCTGTGACCCTCAACTCCGTGATCTTCGCCAGCACGTTGAGGATCTCTTCTGTCATCCCGTCGCTGAAGTACTCCTGGTCGCCGTCCGGACTCATGTCGGCAAATGGAAGGACGGCGATTGACGGGCGGGTATCGTCTGCGAGGTCGGTCATCGCGAGCCGGATTTCAGGAGCGGCGTCAGTGCGGGGTGCGTCAGTCAGTACCGAATTAGCCCCCGATCGCTGGCCCGCGAACCAAACGCCTCCTAAAAGGGCCGCAAATCCAGCCACGGCGAGCAGCCCCGCAGGCCACCGCTTCGAGGCTGGCAGTGCGGCGATCTTGGCGAGCTCTCCCGGACCCGCCTGCTCAGTCCGTCGAATGCCGTCGGGGGTGACCTCGAGCGCCCAGGCGAGGACAAGGACGAGCGGAAAGCCCAACAGAACGATGGCTGTGATAAACGGAATGAACGTGTCGGGTAGCCCGAAACCATCCTTCAACAGGTCGGCTATTTGGAGCAACACGAACGACATTGCCCCATACACAGCTGCAACCTTGAACACCTTTCGCCTTTTTAGTTCGGCGAACAGCTGTTGATACGACTTCAAATCGAG
>JBDHMQ010000224.1:0-3263 GCA_039656095.1 Gemmatimonadota bacterium
GCCTTCGGCGGGAACGTGTTGAACGCAAGGCCATAGCTGCCGGAACTGCCAAGCAGATGGAAAAACTCAAGCGAGACAAAGAAGCAGCTGAACGCCTGGCTACCCGGCAGGCAGACAAGCGTACCGCCGCCATGGAGGCAGCGGACGAGGAAGACAGAGAATCGGCCTTGGCGGCGGCACGTCATGTGGCGCTGGAGACTGCCCGTAGAGAGTCCGAAGAGCTTGCTGCACGCCGGAAGGCCGAGGAGGAAGCCAAGCGTATCGCTGACGAAAAGGCGATTCAGGCGGTTGCCGAAGAAGAAGCCGAAGAGAGACAAAAAGCGCTTGTACGGGACCGGATGCGGCAGGGTGGGAGAGTTGTGGTAACTCTCTGGATGTTCGTCGTTGCGCTTATCGGGGTCGGGTACGGAACCCGTATCGTCGGCCCAATGGTGGGCGGTGCTATTACCAGCCTGGAATCGTTGCGCATCACTGAAACGGAGCCCGATGGTGTCGTTCCGATCGAAGCGCAGGAGCAGAATCCGGATACTTCCCCTGAGTCGACACCGGCAGTTCAGCCCGTTGCGCCGGGTCCAGAACCCGAATCACTGGATCGGTTGGACGACCTCGCCCAACGTACGAATTCAGCGATCGGCGGATACGAGAACGTGGCTGCAGATTTCGACGCCGCGAGCGGATTCTGCATAAACATCCAGGCTGCCTTCGTCGAAGTGCAGGATGCCTGGTTTGATTACAGTGCTACCGGGACGGCTCAGCTTGCGGCTCCGCTCGATCCAGACAGGGCGGCGCGCGACAAGACACTGTATGGCGCTGTGCAAAACGTCGAGATCGCGTTTGGCGAAACGGGTTGTCCACGACCGTAGCAGGACCGTAGTAAGACAAGCACGTAGTTTGGCGTCATGACTGTGACGTTATCGCGGACGGATGTCGTCCGATTGTGGCTGCATCGCCAGGGGCTGTCCCGACCTCGCGGCGAAACGAAGCTCTCGCGAGATTCGTTCGTTCATTTCCTCGAAGCGACCGGCGGCCTGCAGGTAGACACGATTAACGTGGTCGACCGGGCACATCTTCTCACCCTGTGGAGCCGGTTCGGAGCGTTTGACCGACGACTGCTCGATGGCTGGCTATACGGCGATCGGGTCGCGTATGAGTACTGGGGTCACGAAGCCTCCATCCTTCCGATCTCGCACCTGCCGCTCGGCCGGCGCCGCATGCGCAACTTCCCACCACCGCGCTGGGAGACCAATTCCTGGTGGACGCGTTACAACACCTCGGTGGCGTCTCGCCGACGGGTGCTCAGGCGCATCCGGAAGGAAGGCCCGCTGGAGAGTGCCGACTTCGAGGGATCGGGAAACGTGTTCACTCCGGGCGGGGGAGTTCCGGCAGGCGGAACCATACCGCTTCCGAAGGAAGACAAGCGGACATTGAAGCTGCTGTGGCATGCAGGGCGACTGGGCGTGAGCGGTCGGCGGCATTTCCGAATTTCGTACGATCTCGCGGAACGCTTGTACCCAGAGGGAGGCACAGCCCGGACCGCCGAGTTTGAAGACAGCTGGTTGCAAATCGGGCTGTCGGGCAACGGGGTGGCGAGTGAACGACACCTGGCCGGCTACTGGACCGCCCCTGAACTCTATGCTGAAGGCCGATCCGCCGTACTTGAGCGAAGCCTGAAGCGGCGGTCGATCATCGAGGTTCACGTCGAAGGCATTAAAGGGCGTTTCTTCGCCCGGCCAGAAGATCTCGACAACCTCGGTCAACTGGACCAGCCGCACGGCACCACACTGCTGTCACCGTTCGATTCCCTGCTCTGGCAACGAAAGCGCGCCGAAGAACTGCTCGGGTTTACGTATCGCGTGGAGATCTATGTGCCCGAACCCAAACGGAAGTTCGGCTACTACGCGATGCCGATTCTGCATGACGGCAGACTCGTCGGCCGACTCGACCCGAAGCTGCACCGAGACCGTGGATTGTTGGAGATCAAGTCGGTGAACCTGGAACCGGGTTTCGACGGCGGCCAGCGGTTTGATACGGGTCTGCGACAGGCGATCGAACATCTCGCAGAGTTCGTCGATGCAGGTGACATTCGAATCAGTTCTCGCCGACAACCCTCAGAACGTGCGCGGTGAACGGGTCAGCACCCGTGTCGAACAGGGGGCGGAAACGATCCGGGTTCCGCAGGATCAGTGGCACGAGAAACACATCAGTTCCGGGCGTCGTTGCACTGATAACGACGTAATCGGCCCCGGCAGATTCAAACGCAGCCAGTTTTTCTCCGTCGTCTCCCTGAAGTGGGAAAGGTGCAGTCTGCCGACGGGCAAAATAGAAGAACATTCTGGGTTTGCGTGAAACCACCACCGCGTCTCCCGGCGTCTGGTCCCGCACCCACTGAGCAGACACCACAAAACTACGCCACAGCGGATTGTAGCAGGCCAATTCGTCTCCTCGGCGATAGTCCTCGCGGCAGGCACCGGTCGCCGAAGCCCATTGAGCATTACCGGGCAGTGAGACCAGCATGAGGCTGGCGGCGAACAACGGAATCACCCACGCCTGCGGCTTTCTGTTGGCGAGCACGAATGCACCGGTTATCCCGTCGACAGACAGCAACAGCAACACCGGCAGCAGCGGAAGCAGGAGGCGCGCGTCCGTCCACAGCGGCGGCCAGACGAGAATCATTCCCGTGTAAAACAGAGCGAATAACTCGAGCACTCGAGCGTGCCGAATCCCCCGCCACCAGCCCAGGAGAGCAGTGGCCAGAACGACCATAGCGGAAATCCATGCAAATGCACTGACGGCCGAGGCGGTCCCGGGAACACCGCCGCTAAGAGTCTCCGGCAACACAGTCGCAGCATACATCCATGCATTGACGAGTACTCTGCCGAGCAGTTCGCCCGGCCCGATCAGACCCTGGTCTGCGGCATACGGGTTTACGCGTAGAAAATCGACTCCGTAACCCTGTGCCCCGGACGCTACGGCCGTTGCTACCCATCGTGACCACGCACCCATCACGGCAACCGTGACCAATCCCGCCACACTCAAGCGCTTCCACTGTCGCTTCCAGCCCAACGACACGAGCAGAGCGAGCAGCAGTGCAAGGCCGGCCGTGCGTGTCAGATACGCCAGACCAGCCGCAGCGATAGCAAGACCGACCCACCGCCAGTCGTCGTCTTCCCGCTCGAAGGCCCACAGCGCCACAAGTACCAACAAGACGAACAGGGCCTCGGATAATACCCAGTGGGAGTACTGCAGGAGGACTGGATTCAGTG
>JBDHMQ010000225.1:0-3262 GCA_039656095.1 Gemmatimonadota bacterium
GCTCAAAGTTCGCGAACGCGTCTCGGGTAACGATATCTCCGCCACCGCCGAATCGATGCAGGGTTCCATTCTCGGCTCGCCAACCGTCGGGCAACTCGTGGGAATAGTAGCTCCGCCAGCCGTCGAGTGACGCTCCGTCGAACAGCAGGCTCCAGCCCGCATCCCGCTCAGCGTCGGTCAACGTGTTCTGGGTGGCGGCACATGCCGTGGACGTAGCCGAAGCGACGAAGAGTGTTGCGAGGAGTACGTGAAGCCGTTGAACCTTCGACAAGCGCTGCCTCCGTGTTCGGTTAAGCTCTGGACCGATCAACGAATATGGTCGCCGGCGTACGCTCAGGCGAGGCGGACGCCGCAAGCGTCGCTACATCCCGAACCCTTCGCGGTATTCACGATGCAGGAATGCATTCGCTTCCTCGTCGTTCGTGATACGCATGTTCGGCCCATCGTACAGAATTTTTCTACCCTGGCCCGCTCGAAGCGCCACGATCCCGAGCAGCATGACTTCGGTGAGGGGAGCAGCGTAACTGAATGGACATGAGGCCTCACCCTGTCCTTTGCACGCGTTGGCCCAGTTCATTTCATGGCTGTCCGGTATGCGGAGCATCGTCTGCGGAACGCTCTCTGCCCAGGCCATCAGTCCTTCGGGATACAACTTCGGTCGCAGCCCATACGTTTCGTGCATGAGAATTCCGCGGTCGCCGATCATCATCACACCACCCTCGCGGTTGAGCTTTACGTCGGCCGGCAACATGTCGGGGCGCTGTGGCATAAGTCCGCCGTCGTACCAGTGCACGGCAACCGATGGCATCGACCCGCGCGCGGGAAATTCGTAATGCACGGTCATTGCGACCGGGTACGAGACGGGGTTGTCAGACGGACCTCCCCAGGGTGAAGACGTGGTCTCGATGCTCGTCGGGTACCCGAGGTTCAAGGCCCAGTACGGATGGTCAATCAGGTGAGCACCCATATCGCCGATCGCTCCGACCCCGAATGCTGTCCAGCCTCGCCAGTGAAACGGATGGTAGATGGGATGGTAGGCCGTGTCTTCGGCGTTGGCGCAGCGATGCAGTTCCCAGTTCAGCGAATCCGGAGGCGTGGCGTCGCGGGCGATTCCGGCCGCGATCCGCAGGTTGGTCGAACCCGGCCACCAGCTATCATCACCGGGCATCTCGGTGGGCATGACCGGGGCTGGAAGGCCCTGCGGCCAGATGGGACGGTTGGTCCAGATGTGGACCTCGCGAACCGGACCGATGACTCCGGCCTGAATCCACTCAACCACCAGCCGGCCATCGTCCATCGAATGACCCTGGTTACCCATCTGAGTCACGACCCCCGTCTCGACCGCCAGACTCTGCAGCATCCGGGCTTCAGCCACTGACCAGGTCAGTGGTTTTTGCACATAGACATGCTTGCCGGCCTCCATGCAGGCTTTGGCGATGGGTGCGTGTGCATGATCCGGCGTGGCGATCAGGACGGCATCGAGGTCGGGTTGCTGGTCGAGCATGACGCGGAAATCATGATACTTCGCAGCGCGTGCCAACTGCTCCTGCCAACGAAGCCCATTGGGACGTGGATTACCGTCACCATCGCGGATGCTTCCGTCAGCCCGGCGCTGTACCAGGCCGAAGTCCACGTCGCACACGGCGATGATGTTCTCCGAACCCAACTGCTGGGCGTTCTGAGCGCCCATGCCTCCGGCTCCGACGATTGCGATGTTGAGGGTATCACTTGGGGCCTGGTAGCCACGTCCGCCAAGCACGTGGCGAGGCACAATCATCGCACCTGCGGCTAGTGTCGATCCATCCGCTACGAACCTGCGACGACTGATCTCGTTTCCGGACACGGCGGACGCCTCCCGTTTAGGACAGCCCTGGAAGTATGCTGATTGGGAGGTGGGAATATGTCCGGATTGAGCAGACCGCGCGACTGTTGAGACCGTGCCGCGCGGCCGAAAGGCCTAGACCGAAGTCTGAAGTACCGTGTCTATGTCCGTGAGTGTCGAAGAAACCGTCGTTCCAAGCAGCGTTACGGCCACGACTACGGCAAGAGCCACGAGGCCAATCATCATGGCGTATTCTGCGAGATCCTGCCCGGATTCGTCGTTCCACATTCTCAGTAGCGTTTTCATCGTGCCACCCTTTCACTCGGGATGAGGCTTGGCTGCGACCTGAGTCGCTTCGATGACCACCGTAGAAGCACTGGACATGCCGAACCGCCGATTACTGCGATTTTTGTGGATTCGGACGTATAGACACCGTGACGAGCGGGAGAGACAGGAACCATCTCCATGACTAGATTTTCGTTGCTATACCTGTACATCTGGAAGATTGTAGGGGGACGCAGAAGCTTGACTTGTTACGAAGTCAAGCAGTCAAAATGGAAGGACTGAACTGCGGTGTGGCGTAGCTCACCCGGCCCTCACAGGGCTGGGTTGATGGACTCCCGCCACACCCTCGGTCCCGAAATTGTGGCCTGCACGCCCAAAAATGCTAGAAAATTCGAATTACACGCCTGAACAACAGAGCCGTAACGAGAATTGCGCCTCCGACCGCCAGGGCCAGCATCGCATCCATCGGATCAGACTCACATAGCGATTCGCAGCAGGAATCCGCCGCTTCCGCAACTTCAGGTTGTTCAGCATCCTGGTCAGCATGGGTCGAGCACAAGCGCTCGCCTTCCACGATCAGGCGTTTGCATCGATTTCCTGATTTCGTAGTACCGTGACATACGGGCATTCTTCACCTCCTGTTCCCTGCTCTCTACGAGATGCCTCGCGATTGGGATTCAACTACCCGATGGACGGCGGCACTCGCGTAGGCTATGGTCTCGCGACCATAGGAAGAATACGCGATTGATCGCCAGGTAGGAATGACGTTGAACCTCATCACAGAAAACTGGTTTTTGTTCCCCGCCTCCATCGCGATCGTGACCGTGGCCATGGCCGGCTTGTTTGTCGCTGTGGGCATCTTTATGCTGGGCACGGTGGTTTGATTCCGGAGCAACAATCGAAAAGCCCCGGGGCAACCACCCTGTCATCTCAAACCTCAAAGTGCATGACACGACCTAACTCACTAGCTAGACCAGGAGATTCACAGTGAACAAATATTTCTTATCCGCCGTGGCCACGCTGATGATCGGCCTTATCGCCGTGCCCACAGCAAACGCTCAGGATGGCGAGTCCGAACTTATCGGAAGTTGGACGATATCCATCGACGAGAGTGACTTCGGACCCACGCCGGCGCCGGACTCGGTGCTCATGGAA
>JBDHMQ010000226.1:0-3219 GCA_039656095.1 Gemmatimonadota bacterium
CAGAAATCCGACGGCCTCTCGCGTCGATTGCGCGGGATCAAGTTGTTGGAGCGAGGATTCCCGAGGCCGGGTTACGAAATCAGCTTTGCCGGCACCGTTTGTGGAACTGTCCGCAGCGGTACGATGAGCCCATCGCTCGGCATAGGTATCGGCACCGCCTATCTACCTCCGGCTGCCAAGCCAGGATCGTCGGTCGAGATCTCAATCCGCGACCGGATGATTCCGGCTGAGGTGGTAGCACTGCCGTTCTATGCGGAAGGTACGCTGCGCAAGTGAGTGGGCAGCCAGAGGTTCGGGTAGGTATTCTCACCGTGTCCGACGGAGTCGCGGCGGGGTCGCGCGAGGATGTGTCCGGGGCTCGAATCGAAGCCTGGACGGTAGAACAGGGCTTCAGACTAGTCGTGCGAGACGTCGTGTCGGACGGATTGGTTCCGGTGTCCACTACCCTGACTGCTTGGGCGCTTGCCGAAACATGCGACTTGATCGTGACCACGGGAGGCACTGGCTTGACGGAGCGAGACGTGACTCCGGAGGCGACCTTGTCCGTCATCGAGAGAGAAGCTCCCGGAATTGCAGAGATGATCAGGGCCACCGGACTCAAGAATACAGTGTATGCCGCACTCGGAAGAGGGGTGGCAGGAACGTTACGCAAGACGCTCATTGTAAACCTGCCGGGTAGCCCGGCTGGTGTGGACGACGGACTTGTTGCGCTGACGCCGCTTGTTCGTCATGCGGCAGCATTGCTGCGCGGCGCCAACACCACACACAACGCCTCAGTATAGAAAGACAATGGCTCTAGTCTTCATTCAGGATTCCGACATAGAAGTTGCCGTGGCCGTTCGCGAAGCGGCTTCGGCCGACGGCCATAATGCGGAAATCCTCTCTGACCTGGACGCGCTCGAACGGCGTGCTGGGAATGCAGAAGTCTTCGCTCTTGTCTTGACCGGGGATCCTCGGGTCCGAGAGGCACGGCGGGAGATCGCCAACCTTACTTCGCGGATCCCCCGACCTCCCATTATCGCCGTCGTCGCGCAGGATCTCGCGCAAGAGCTGGGAAGGGCCACTCCGGACGCTCTCGACCTCGATGCGGTTCTGGCGACCCCGGTTGACCCTGCGGAAATACAGGTAGCCCTTACGCAGGAACTCGAGCGATTTGAACTCCAACTTGAAACCGGGATTGTGGGCAGGACCGATTCGATGCGCGAGATGCTTGAGCGTATCCACATGATTGCATCCGTGAACTCGACGGTGCTGATAACCGGGGAGAGCGGCACAGGCAAAGAACTGGCCGCCAGAGCGATCCACCGCCTGTCACCGAGGCGAAACCGTCCGTTCATAGCGGTCAACTGCTCGGCCATCCCGGAGTCGCTACTGGAGAGTGAGCTGTTTGGTCACGAAAAGGGCGCGTTTACCGGGGCCACGTCCAGGCGAAAAGGGATGTTCGAGCTTGCTGATGGTGGAACACTGCTTCTGGACGAGATCGGTGAAATGGCACCGGCTCTTCAAACTCGATTCCTGCGCGTATTGGAATCCAGCCGGTTCATGCGCGTAGGAGGTGATGTTGAGATTGAAGTAAACGTTCGGGTGATCGCCGCCACGAATAAGCAACTTCGCGACTCGGTCCAGATAGGCTCTTTTCGAAAAGATCTTTATTACAGGATCAATGTCCTTCGAGTCGACCTGCCGCCGTTGCGTAATCGTCGTCGAGATATCCCGATTCTCGTTCGCCGGTTCATCGATGAGTTGAGCCAGACACATGACCGCGAATTCAAGGGACTTTCTGCAGAGGCGATGCAGATCCTGCTCGACTATGAGTGGCCCGGAAATATTCGTGAGCTGCGCAACCTGATCGAGTCCATGGTCGTACTTGCGCCGGGCTCAATGATTCGCGCGGAGGACATTCCCCTGGATGTGCGTGAAACGAGTGGGCGGGCCCTGCTTCCTGTTTCATCAGGCGACTCGGCTGCCGTGCTGGCATCGGGCGGTCCGGACGGACTCACCTCGCTTCCGCAGATGGAATTCCTGTTCCGTACGCTGGTCGAGATGAAGATCGACCTCGAAGACCTCAGGTCAGTGTTTGATCGATTCAGGTCCAGCTACTCTGCCGGGGATGTGCCCGTGTGGGAGCCTGTGGCGGGAGAGGCGACAGCGTCAGATCTGATATATTCGGGAATTGAGGCCATTGAGGTGTCTGGCGGTCAGGAAGATGATTCCGATGGACAACCATCGATTCAGCTCGAGCCCGAGATGACGATGGCCGACATTGAGCGTCAGGCGATTGTGATTGCGCTGACCGCGGTTGCCGGAAACCGGCGCAAGGCAGCAGATCGCCTGGGGATTGGTGAGCGCACGCTGTACCGCAAGATCAAGGAATACGGGATCGGCGCCTTATCCTGATCTAGGGATCGGTTCCGTCTGAATCCTGTTCGTTTCCGGCTCGTGAATTGGCCTGGGCTAACTCAGAATCCAGGATTGACCGGATCCCGTCCCAACGGGCACTCCTCTCAGCTCCGTAGGCGACTGTCGTCGGGAGGTCGAGGTCGATTTCCGATGGGAACAGGTAGAGCGCGATCTGGGTCTCCTGCTGGCGCAACCGTTCCCGGGTGAAATCTGGGGTGACGGGAAGGATATCCAGGGGTCGGAATAGGAACCCTTTGTTTCGGATCTGCAGATCGTATGGCTCGAATGTCTCTTCCACTGCCCGGCTGAAGAACGTTACGAACAGGACCAGTGGCCAACCCCTTTCCCCCGCCCGCGAAGTGCGATCCAGAATTTCCTGCGCGCGCGCCACTTTATAGCCGTTGAGTCGTCGGTACGTATCCGGTGCAGTGAGGCGGATAGCCCACTCAGCCAACGGTACGACTTTGATTCGTACGTTACCGTCCTGAACCAGCACCGTGATGTCATCCTGTGACAGAGTGCCGTACCCGACGGGTCCCAAAGGTCGACTGGTGGAATACTCAGCCTCCAGATCGGCTGTCCATGCCGCCACTCCTTGAGCACTCGCCGACGCGGGGGCTATCGATGTTTCCGGGGCGACCGACCCGCCGCAGGCAACCGTCCAGAAAGCGATGAAAGTAGAAATCGCCAGCCGCCGTGTGCTCGGAGATGTGAGCTGGTCCCTGCTCATACGGCCTCCGCCGCAAAGGAATCGACGAGAGCGAACAGGCTCTCGCGCAGTGTGTCTACCCCTTCACCCGAGTGGGCGGAGGTGGCAAT
>JBDHMQ010000227.1:0-3218 GCA_039656095.1 Gemmatimonadota bacterium
CAGCTCTTCGAGTACGGGCACGGGCACGTCCTCGTCGGTCTCAATCGTCATCAACGCCTTCTCACCGCGGCCCGTCCGGTCTACCCGTATCGTTGCCAGGTTGAGATCGTGCCCAGCGATCATTCCCGTAATCTCAGCCACCGTTCCGGGTACATCATCTCCGACGATCACGATGGTGGGCAGGGAGCCCGACAGATTGACTTCAAAGCCATCGATCCGTTGGACGCAAATCCGGCCGCCGCCGATCGAACACCCGGTGATCTTGACGCGATCGTCGCCCCTCACGACATCGAACCGGGCGGTGTTGGGATGGGCCTCGTCGCCGAGGTCGATGATCTCGAAACCGGCCTCGAGGCCGGCCGCCTCTGATAGAGCCTTGCTGTCACGAATACGCGGATCATCCGGACGAAAGCCCAGCAGGCCACCAAGAATGGCCACCTGGGTGCCGTGGCCCTCACCCGTCATCGCGAAACTCCCATGAAGGCCGATAACTGCCGTATCGGGTGGCCCGCCGACGATTGCCTGGACGACGTAGCCGAGACGACAGGCGCCTGCCGTATGTGAACTGGAAGGCCCTACCATGCGCGGGCCAAGGATATCGAACAGTCCCGTCATGTGGCCGCGTTCAGAGATGCCGGTCCAGCGCCGGCCTCGATCTCGGCTCCAAGTACGGCTTCCGTATCAAACGCCCGGGCGAAGGCGCGGGTTACGGCCGGGAGCACTGTCTCATTCGATGCATCTCCGCCTTCCGTCTCAACACACGTCATGTGAACCTCATCGATCCCACAAGGCACAATCCAGCGAAATCCTTCGAGTGCGGCAGGCGTCAGGTTGAGTGCAAAACCGTGCCAGGTGACCCAGCGACTTACATGCACTCCGATCGAAGCAATCTTTCGCGCTTCGCCTTGTGCCCGAGCGGCGGCATCGGCCGCGACCGACGCATCTCCCACCCAGACTCCCGTATAGTCCGGGACGCGAAACGCCTCAATGCCGAGGTCGTTCAACAGCAGGATGAGTGTCTCCTCGAGCCTGCGCAGATACCAGTGAAGGTCTTTCTTGAACCCGCCGAGGTTGAGGATCGGATAGGCCACCAGCTGGCCGGGTCCATGATAGGTCACGTCGCCACCTCGCTCGATCTCCACGCGATCGACGCCGGCGGCGGACAGCGCCTCGGAACTCGCCACGACATTCTCGGCGTGCGATCCACGACCCAGCGTGACGACAGGCGCGTGCTGGAGCAGCAGAACCAGATCATGGTCCAGTTCTCCCGATATGCGCGCTCGAGCCAGCACACGCTGCCAGGCCAGACCGGCGCGATAGGGGACAGGACGCGCAACCGGAACCAGATGAATCACTTGACTCTCACACCATTCGTCAGATATGAATCGCCCGGTCCATCGCGGCGAGGGCCGCCTCCATCACCGCTTCTGCCATGCTAGGGTGAGCGTGGGCATGCGCTGCGATTTCTTCGACGGTCGACTCCAGGGCTCGAGCCAGGCCCGCTTCGCCGATCAGCTCGCTGACGTTGTAACCGATCATGTGTACACCCAGAACTTCGCCGTACTTCGCATCCGCGATGATCTTCACGAAGCCCTCGTTGTGGGCCGCAGTTACAGCACGCCCGTGCGAAGTCAGAGGATACTTTCCGACCTTCACGTCGTGCCCAGCCGCCTTCGCTTCGTCCTCCGTGAGCCCGATCACGGCAACCTCCGGATGGCAGTAGCCAACACTCGGAATGTTGTCGTATCGCATCGGATGCTCGGCCACCCCGGCGATTCGTTCAGCAGCCACGATTCCCTCATGGGACCCTTTATGCGCGAGCATTGGCTCTCCGGCGACATCACCGATCGCATACACGCCAGTGACATTGGTCTCACACCACTCGTTGATCTTCACCCACGGACCATCCATCTCGATTCCTGCACCATCGAGCCCGAGATCGTCCGTCATGGGAGCCCGCCCCACAGCCATCAGGACGACGTCGGTCTCGATCGTGTCTTCGCCCTTCGCCGATTCGACCGTCAGCTTCATGGGCGACGCGTCCCGGTCGAGTGACTTCACCTTCGTGCCGATACGGATGTCCATACCGCGCTTCTTGAACGAGCGGGCCAACGTCTTACCGATTTCAGCGTCAGCAAGCGGTACAAGAGTGTCGAGCGCCTCTACGATCGTGACGTCCACGCCGAACGCGCTGAACACGTCGGCGAATTCAACGCCTACGAATCCCCCACCCACGACGACCATCCTCGACGGCGGACTGCGGAGAGCAAGCGCTTCCCGGCTCCCGATGACCCTGGATCCATCGATCTCGAATCCGGGAAACGATTTCATCACGGCACCCGTGGCGATGACGATGTTCTTGGTATCGAGCGTAGCGATACCGCCGTTTTCGTCTGTCACTTCGACCTTGCCGGGGCTGGCAATCCGCCCGCGCCCTTCGATCTGGTCGACCTTGTTCTTCTTGAGCAGATACTGGACGCCACCTGTCAGCTTCTCACTGACAAACCGGCTACGATCGACCGCTGCACCCATGTCGTATTCGACCTCAACGGGCCGAACGCCCAATTCTTCACCGTGAGCTTTGAGATTCTGAGCCAGGGCGGCGCTCTCCAGCAGGGCTTTCGCGGGAATGCACCCCCAATTCAGGCACGTTCCGCCAAATCCACCTTCGTATGAGTTGCTCTCCACGCACGCGACCTTGAGCCCGAGTTGAGCTCCGCGAATCGCGCATACGTATCCCGCGGGTCCGGATCCGATTACAACGATGTCGTAGGTGTCAGCCATGACTTATCTCAGCTTACGAGTTCGAGTGGGTTTTCAAGCATCGCCCGCAACGTCTGCAGGAACGCGGCGCCCGTTGCACCATCGATGACACGATGATCGCACGACATCGTAACGCGCATGCGCCGCCGAACGACTACTTCGCCATCTTCGACAACCGGCTTCTCGACGGTCTGCCCGACTGCCAGGATCGCGCCCTCGGGCGGGTTAATGATCGCGGTGAATTCGTCAATGCCGAACATGCCGAGATTGCTGATCGAAAAGGTCGCGCCGATGTATTCTTCCGGCGTGAGCTTCCGATTGCGGGCCCTGGCCACCAGATCGGCTGCCTCAACCGAGATCTGCACGAGTCCTTTTCGGTCTGCATCCCGCACGATAGGCGTGATCAGGCCATCGGGAACCGCGACGGCGACACCGATGTCCACGCTTCCATGCCG
>JBDHMQ010000228.1:0-3217 GCA_039656095.1 Gemmatimonadota bacterium
AAGTCGCTCGGGCCTCCCGCTCATCGTGGGTAGCATGGCCACCCATCCGAAACGTCTCGGCAGCAATAGCAACGGGTCCGCGACCCTCACGACAAGCCCTCACCGCGAGAACCGTTGCGGCGTGCACATCAAGCACGTTGTTGCCATCCACCTCGTGACACTCGATGCCATACCCTTTGGCCCACCCTGCAAAGCCCCGGGCCCTATGATGCTGCTCAAGCCGGGTGCCCAGAGCTACCTGATTGTTCTGCAATACGAACACGACCGGTAGCCGCATAACCGCAGCAAAATTAAGGGCCTCATGGACTTCCCCGCTCTTAGTGGAACCATCACCGATCCAGGTCAGCGCAACCCGATCTTCCCCGCGATGCTTGAATCCAAGCGCATACCCGCCCATGACTCCACACAGACCTCCGACAACACTGACGGGAGCCACTATTCCAAGATCGGGATCGCCAAAGTGCAGGTCTCGACCTGCAGACGGAGCGTCATGCGTTCCCAGATAGCCGCGAAGCATGTCGGCCACAGGCATACCCATTTCATGGCAGGCGCCTGCGTTGCGGATCATGGGGCCCACAACATCCCCACCAGGATGCCGACGCACGGCATGGACGGCGCCGATCGTCACGGCTTCCTCCCCAGTCCCCAGCCACGCCTTTGAGATAACACCCTGACGAACCCAGCGTTTCAAGGCGATGTCATGCAGACGAAACTTGAGCATACCTTGGTAGAGGCTCAGCAACTGCTGCGCAGAAAGGTTTGCAATGACTGAAGCGCGAGCCGGATCCGCACGAACTGCCGCCAGGCAGCTCTCGACGATCTCGGGATCAGACTCCCATGATACATACTCCGGGGGATCGTAAGCGGTGTAGCGCCGCACCCTTGTTGCTCCGATTATGGGACGTAGACGATGAATCCCCGTTGCCTGAAGTTGCGTAAGGACGTGCAATCAGTTCGGCAGCCGGTCGACTAGCGTAGTATCGTATCCGTAGCCGGCGGTGTCAGCCAGCTACTGCTGAGTACTCAACCTGACACGATACAATTAACATCTATTCTGAGATAACTGGACTTGCCCACTACTGAGAGACCAGCGGAATTACGTCTACCACCCGGAGCCATTCGCCTGGGTGCGATTGCTTTCGTCGCAGCAAGCATAATCGGGTTTGGTGCCCTATTCCTGATCACCCAGGACATTGGCGCGAGCCTGGACGGATTTCGACAATTTGATCCACGCTGGGCGATCCCGTGTCTGGTTCTGGCCTCCCTTGACTGGATTGGCGGCGGTTTGCGGCTGTGGTTGCTCGTTCTCCCCTTGAAATTTGATGTGCCGTTTCGCAAGTGCGTTCCGATTGCTGGTGCAACAGCAGCTCTTGCCTCACTCACTCCATCCGGATCGGGCGGAGGTCCGGCTCAGTTATATGGTCTCGTCCGGAATGGAGGATCCCTTGGCAGCGCTCTGGCTGGAAATTTCGCCAGTGTAACGGTCAACCTGATGTTCTTGTCCATGGCCGGACTCGGCGCCTGGTACTTTGGGGCGGCCGACGCGCTGGAGGGAATAAACCTGCCGCTTGTTGGAGTCTCCGCGGCAAGCCTGTTCGAATGGTCTGCACTCGGGTTTGGCGTTATCGCGAGTCTTGTGCTTCTGTTTGGCCTCAGCCCCCGGTGGCCTAGAGCCGTTGTCCTGCGGCTGTTCGGAAGGACGCCCAAGGTCCGCAAGGCTCTCAGGTTCCTACAGGAGCTGCATGGAAGCATCATTATCTACGCGCGCCGGGGAAAACGGTACATAGTTCTGGCTGTATTGGTTGATGTTATTCCGTTCGGCGCCCGGTTTGCGATGGGATACGCCGTTCTCAGGGGTTTCGGTGTCGAGGTTCCGTTCTGGAACGTGTTCATGCTGCACGCGCTACTTCACTTCTTGCTCTATTTCATGCCGACCCCAGGGGGATCTGGCATCGGTGAGATTCTTGCTCCTGCCCTCATGAGCCCGTTCCTCCCAGACCATCTGTTGGTCGCGTACACGGCAGTATGGCGATTTTTTCTCACTTACCTGACCGTCGTAGCGGGGGGAACCGTGCTCTTCCGTTGGCTTCAAGCCGACCATCGACGGCTGGCGCGACCTGCCAGCGACGACCACATTCTGAACCGTTGATCGAGACGGAGCACCGGTGACCGTCGTCTGTTTTGCACTGAACTATCCGAATCACATGACAATGCTACCACGTCTTCTTGCCGTATCGGTACTCTTAGCGACAGTCGGCTGCGCCGCCGGAAACGCATATCATCCGCTCAAACCAGGTGGCGCTGGTTCAGATCTCAGCGGATTGCCCGATCGCCAGCTATGGCTAGCCGAAAACCCGGACACCGCCGACGACATCCAGGAAGCGATTCTTGAGGGAGTATTCATCGCCGGCATGACGATCGCCCACCGAGACGTGGTATCCAATAGCGATCGACGCGGCACCACCGGCTACGGATATTGGAGATCCCGCGAACTGGACGACCAGGTACGTTATCAATGGTTCGTCGCCTCGGTTCGCCAGCCGTTCGATGACGCCCGCGGGCGGTCCGTCTGTGAGTTGGTCTTCATTGACGACCTGCTGGCTGACATTCGGTACTGTAATAACGAGTCAGCCGGTAGCTGACGCGCAAATCCAACACTCTTGCTCGTACCGGTGTGCTGCGCCCGCAGCACACCGGTGACGTCCTGATAGGCAACTCCTAACCAATCCTGCAGTCGATTCCCATTTCTCAACTCGTCTCACCAACCGGCCTGTCGCCGCAGTTTGCAAGATGTTGGCGGGTACCAGGGCTGTGGACCTTCAGAGTGACGAATTAGCGTAAATCTTAAGTTTAGCCTAGGTAGGTAGTTACGGCTTTATTCATCTGGCGGCTTTGGCGGTACGGTGCTTGCGATAAGGGACGGCATCTGGAGTCCACGCCGTCCGTAAACCCGAGTACGGCATGATTCCTTCGTGGGTGTTGCATTAGCGAGATCCACGGTTCCCGTCGGCTCGCCGTCGGTGAACGGGCACATGAGAGGCCGGGTCGCAATGAGGCGTCCGGTACTCCGGAACGGGTACGGATGAAATCCGGCCTGACATGCAGGAACCTCAACGGCCTAGGCGCCAGGGGGAAGTCATGCTTCAATTGTTCAAGGCTCTACTACAGGACGAATCCGGTCAGGACCTGGCTGAGTACGCCATCCTGATCGGGCTGA
>JBDHMQ010000229.1:0-3215 GCA_039656095.1 Gemmatimonadota bacterium
TCAACCCGCTGGATGACGTCGGCGAGCCACAGTCCGTCAGAAGAGAGTCCTCCGTGATTCTCGACGATGATATTGATGTCGTGCCCTGAGGCGAATTCGGTCAATCGTCGCAATCCGTCAACCGCCAGATCCCGCTGTTCGTCACGCGATCCGGCGGATGCGGCATTAACACGGATACTCTGGCAGCCAAGGAAACCCGCAGCTTCTACCCAGCGGAGGTGGTTCTCGACAGCCTCGGTCCGAAGCGATGCGTCGGGATCTCCCAGACGCCCCTCAGCGTCCACCATGATCAGCAGGCTTTGCACACCGGATGCGGCAGCGCGAGACCGTAATTCGCCAAGATAGGTTTGATCCTCAGCCCGATCCTGAAAGAACGTATTCACATATTCGACGGCACCGAGGTCAAACTGCTCGCGGGCGAATGTCGGGAAATCCAGGGGATCCAATTGACCGGAACGCAACATTCGGTGAAGCGACCATTGAGCCAGCGAAATATCGAACAGAGCAGCAGATCCTGTGAGCGCGGGGCTCAATGCAGCAAGGCGACCCAAGGGCTGGAGCGACAATCCGGCACCGGCCGCCGCACCCAGGGCTATGAACGATCTTCTGCCGATCATCCCGGCGAACCAGCCCCCGGGTTTTCGATCAGAGACCAGATGCAGGCGGCGCCTTCACGGCCAAGACACTCGGTATGTCGAATGGACGCGTCGGCGTTCCAGAGCTCAGTCACACAAACAGTCAGCGCGGCGGTGAGGATTTCACAGGCATTACCGTGAATCCCAGCCGAAGAGAGTGCACAGTCCGCGATCTCCATCCCAATGGGGTTCTGCTGGGCCTCGATTCGACTACCAGGGTTCATGGCCCGGGCTGCACTCGACATCGACCGCAACAATTTCTGTCGCCGGACTCGTTCAGGATACAATCGGCGGAAGATCCGAAGCATCATCCCGGGGTTTGCGAAGCGCTCCAGAGCGAGAACCTCTCCCGCAGTCCGAAAAATGGACTGTGCGTCGGGCCGCCGAGAAATGAGCCGGACGAGATCGAGAAACTCTGAGAGCGCCAACGCCTGACCGCGGTCCCGCAGGTCTGCATAACGACGCATCTGGACATTAACGACATCACTGAGCCCGAGTCGGCGGGGAAGACTATCGGCGAATGCCTCGTCTTCGAGCGACTCGTCCGGGGTGTCCTGGTCGCGCAGCGATCGAAGCAGCGCGAGTGCAATTCCCGGGTGTACTTTGTCAGCAGATCTGATGGGTTTCATGGCCGGAATTGAGGGTAGTCACCGGTCCCGGGAGCGGCAAGACGCTGGCCCGTTTGTCGTGCCCGGTGCAACAGCGCATTATGGGCGGTTCAACCTAGAGATACACCGTCCGGGGGTTTGGATGTACGACGCGTCGACCATAGAGAACAAATGGCAGAGCTACTGGGTCCAGCACGGGACGAATGAGCCGGATCTCGATTCGGCTCCAAATCCGTTCTATAACCTGATGATGTTCCCGTATCCTTCGGCTGAGGGACTCCATGTCGGGAACATGTACGCATTTACCGGCGCCGATTTTTACGGACGATATCAGCGGCTATGCGGAAAAGACGTATTCCAGCCGATCGGATTCGACGCTTTCGGGATCCATTCTGAGAATTATGCCCTCAAGCTCAACGTTCATCCGACGAGCTTGATTCCGAATAACATCGAGAACTTCACACGCCAGTTGAAGAGCACCGGGATCATGTACGATTGGATCCACACGGTCGACACGACTGTACCGGATTACTACCGGTGGACCCAGTGGATCTTTCTGAAACTGTACGAAGCAGGGCTTGCCGTGAAGAAGGAGGCACCCGTCAACTGGTGCCCCTCATGCAAGACAGTTCTGGCTAACGAGCAGGTCATCGCCGGTGAGTGCGAGCGCTGCACGTCAGTCGTTGTTCAGCGTCTGCTCAGCCAGTGGTTTTTTCGAATCACGGAGTATGCCGAGCGGCTGCTCACGAACCTGGATACGATCGACTGGTCGCAGACGACAGTCACGGCCCAGAGAAACTGGATCGGTCGATCCGTCGGTGCCGCGCTGAAGTTTCCGATCGCTGACGCAGAATCGATCGAAGTGTTTACTACACGCCCCGACACCGTGTTTGGTGCAACGTTTATGGTGCTGGCGCCGGAGCATCCGCTGGTCGATCTGGTAACGACGGATGAGCAACGTGCCGCGGTAGATAGCTATCGTGAACAAGCTGCCGCCCTCGACCTGAAGGAGCGCCAGAAAGCGGACACACGGACGAAGACGGGAGTTTTCACCGGCGGTTTCGCGACGAATCCTGCTACCGATCAACCGATACCTGTCTGGGTCGCGGATTATGTACTGATGGAGTACGGAACCGGTGCGATCATGGCCGTGCCCGCCCATGATCAGCGGGATTTTGAGTTTGCGACCGAAAGAGGATTGCCGGTCGTTCCCGTTGTTGTGCCTGCAGATGCTGCGGATGTGCAGCGGGGCGAGGACGCTGGCGAGCTCGATGCAGCGTTTACGGAGCATACTCAGGACGAGCAGCTCATCAACTCCGGCCAGTTCAGCGGATCGACGGCGACAGAAGCCGCGGAACGAATCGTAGCGTGGCTCGCTGAGCGGGGCCTGGCGGAGCCCCAGGTGAACTATCGACTGCATGACTGGTGCATCTCCCGGCAGCGCTACTGGGGTCCGCCGATCCCGATTATCTATTGTGATACTTGTGGACCGGTGCCGGTACCCGAGGATCAATTGCCGGTTGTGCTCCCCTATGTCGAAGATTTCAAGCCGAGCGATGACGGTGTGGCGCCGCTTGCCAAGGACCGTTCATTCTACGAAGTCGATTGCCCGTCATGTGGCGCCGCGGCCCGCCGCGAGACTGATGTATCCGACACGTTCCTCGACAGCAGCTGGTATTTCTTGCGGTATCCAAGCACTGAGACGACCGATGGCCTGGTTGATCAAGGGCGGACGAAACGGTGGCTCCCCGTCGATATGTACATCGGCGGTGAGGAGCACGCGGTGCTGCATCTGCTGTATTCCCGGTTCATTACGATGGTGCTGCATGACCTTGGGCACGTGGAGTTTGAAGAACCCTACAAGCGCTTTCGAAAACACGGACTGTTGATCCGTAATGGCTCGAAGATGTCCAAGTCGCGGGGCAACGTAGTCAATCCCGACGAGTACATTGAACGCTACGGAGCCGACACG
>JBDHMQ010000230.1:0-3183 GCA_039656095.1 Gemmatimonadota bacterium
GTAGTCGGTGTGCTCGCGTTGGTGGCGACCGTTGGGTTTGCACTCAGATATGCCTTTGAGCAGGGCTGGATCTCGCCGGCACTCAGGGTGCTGGCGGGCCTCGTGATCGGTTTCAGCGTGGCGGGATACGGCGAGCGTGTTCAGCGACAAGGGCTCAACCGATTCGGCGCGGCAGCAGTGGGTGCGGGGGCTGCTATCGCATACCTGGCGGTCTGGGCCGGGGCAGGTCCGTACGCCTTTGTTTCAGCGGGGGTAGGAATTGCGGCCCTGGCAGTACTGTCGGGTCTCGTTCTGGCAAGCGCTTGGCGGAGCGACGAGGCATACCTAGCGGCCATCGCGGCGATGGGAGCCTATCTGGCTCCATTCATGTTGGGAGATGCTGCGGCTTCAGCGGATCTTCTCCTCGTATATACGGCCCTGGTTTCGGCTGCGGCCGCGACGGTCGCGGTGTTGCGCGGCTGGCGGCTCACGTTCGGAATTATCGTATTCGGCTTTTTCCTGGCTGCAGCTACCGCCATCAATGGAGCCAATGGGGCCTGGCTCGCCCTGTACCTCGCCGGCGGCGGCGGGGCCGCAGTGAAGGTCGCGCGCACCCTTGGATGGCACGGGCATGAAATCGCCGCCTGGTCTGTCGCGTGGTTCGGTCTGCTCCTCGGCGCCCAGTCGATAGAGGGATCGCTCGGCTGGGCCTATGTAGTGGTTCCAGTGCTTCTTGTGGCGCCGGGCTGGTTTGAGGCCTACGGTGGAGAGGGCTCCCAACTCGAGTACCGTCGCTGGGTGCTTGCCGCGTCAGCACTGCTGTGGGCTGTCGTGGCCAGGATGGCTCTTCCCACGCCAATAGACGGCAACCCGCTGATCGTTCTCGGGGTTATTGCGCTCCTGTACACGGCTCCTGGACTCGTGCGTCGCATTCCGGACCTGCTGGCTGTCGGCTTCGGGGTTCTGGCCCTGGGAGTGCTTGCTCAATGGACTTCGTCAGACGTATCACTTGGCTGGGCCGCTCTCGTAGTGGTCGCCGGGTTTGCTACACGGCGCAAACCGTTGTCGGCGGTTCGTTGGACGGCCGTGGCCCTTGGTGCCATGGCGGCTTGGCGGCTCGTCGCCCTTGACCTGTC
The DNA here is from genome assembly GCA_039656095.1 of Gemmatimonadota bacterium. GTDB lineage: Bacteria > Gemmatimonadota > Gemmatimonadetes > Palauibacterales > Palauibacteraceae > JARFPW01. The sequence goes on from JBDHMQ010000230.1 coordinate 1,116, forward strand.
AACTCGGCCGGAAACTGATCTGGCATTCGTGGGAGCCTGGTCTCTCGCACTCTACAGTGTCGTCGTGGCCCTGGTTTTTCTCGTCGGCCAGCAATGGCGCGAAGTTGATCTCAAGTTCACGGTGTTTGAGAGCATCGACCTACGCGTCGTCACCTGGATCATGGCTGGAGTACTGGTGCTCCTTGGCGGGACGACAGAGATCCACCTGGCGTTTGCGCAGGGTGCAATCAGCGGTTCGAACCTGGCCGTTCTCACCGGTGAACTGACCGTGAGCGCCTTCTGGCTTCTCTACGCCGGAGCCCTGTTAGCCTATGGATTCCGCAAAGACCGACGGTCGGTGCGCATCGCTGGCCTGGCAGCTGCCGCGCTGGCCATCGGCAAAGTCGTGTTCTACGACCTGGCGAAACTGGAGGCACTGTACAGAGTGGCCTCGTTCGCTCTGCTGACCGTGATCGCCCTCCTGGGAGCCCATGCGTATCATCGACGCGCCCGGAACAAAGTGATGGGCGACCCGGGTGGCACGGCAGGTGACCGGGCGGAGTAAAAGTCTGGCGCGTCTGCTACCTAGCCTGCTACCGGAGCAATCATACCGAACACCGCGCCCGTCGGATCGCCCACCATCGCCATGCGTCCGACTCCCGGGTAAACCGAAGCCTCGGTAATGGCCTGTCCCCCAGCATCGGTGGCTTGAACCAGGGCCGCATCCACGTCGGCCACCTGGACCCAGTTGAGCCATTGTCCGGCGACCTCGTCGTTCGCCGACTTCGTGACGCCGCCCCGAGGTTTCCCGTCACTGTTCAGCATGTAGTACGTGCCGCCCGGATGTGTCATTTCTCCAATCTCGAAGCCGAACGTGGCCTTCAACCAGGCGACATCGGCAACGGCATCATTACTGTGCAACTCGGTCCAGTGAATGCTGCCTTCACCCGCCGGTGCATTCATCGCCGCCTCTTCATCTGCCTCATGAAACAAGCAGAGCAGGGCACCGCTTGGTGCCGTGACTACACTCATCCGGCCGGGCGCGATATCAGCCGGCAGCATGATGACGCCACCGCCGTTGGCCAGGCATGACGCCGTGGATGCATCTACGTCTTCTACACGCAGATAGGATGCCCATCGGCAGGACTCGTTCTTCTCGGGGGCACGAAGATGGGCACGCGGGAACTCGGCGGCCGCGAACATCGTGGCCGTTTCTCCATTCGGGAATGCGTGCTCCACGCAGTCCCAGCCGATCGTGGCGGCGTAAAACGCCTTGGCGGCTTGATCATTCGTGCTGACGATTCCGTACCAGCAGAACGCATTGTTGTCCAGAGCCATTCATCCACCTCCCCATCGTCCATTCGCCCTATCTGCATGGTTTTCTTAGCCAATGGTAATCAACATGGCCCGATGGCGCCTGCCTGATCCAACCTGACCTACATCCGGCAAGTCGTAGTCTTGATGACAGAGACATCGGTGGCAGGGAGATTTGCGTATACTAAAGGTGAGTCCTCTTGCTGACTCGCTTATCACTACACGCGGAGGCCCTTATGAAACCGACCCTGATCGCCGCCATTATCCTCGGGATTATCGCCCTTGTTCACCTGCTGCGCCTGATTCTCGGCTGGGCATTCATCGTTGGAACGCTAACGATTCCCATGTGGCCGAGCGTGATCGTCGTGCTGATGCTTGGTGGATTGTCGCTACTGCTCTGCAAAGAGGTCTGTAGCAAGTAGGAAATGACGGAGCTGACTGACACTTTCACTCGCAAGGGACGCCGGCTCGAGTACTTCACCCTCGGCTGGAACGTCATCGAAGCTGCAATCGCCGGAGTGGCGGGCTTTGCGGCTGGCAGCACGGCGCTGATCGGATTTGGCATCGATTCGCTGATCGAGAGCCTGTCCGGAGGTGTCCTGCTGTGGCGCCTGGCGGACGATGGGTTAGGTGAAGCGCGGGAGCGGGTTGCTCATCGACTCGTTGCGGTGAGTTTTGTGGCCCTCGCCGCCTATGTCGGTGTCGAGTCCATACTGACCCTCCGGGAGCACGCCGCACCGGACCACAGCATCGTCGGAATCATCCTGGCCACCGT
>JBDHMQ010000231.1:0-3172 GCA_039656095.1 Gemmatimonadota bacterium
CACCGCTGGACAGACTCGTCATGTCAAATTGGAACGCGTGAACGAGCTCGTGCCCGATCACGTGGTCTGACTCTTTGAGAGGTCCGGCCAGAGGAAGAACGATGCGTCTCTTCAGGGCTTCCGTGACACCTCCGGTGGACTCACCGATCTCACCAAAGATGGCATTTGTCTGCTCGAAATCAGGGTGGCTCGTGTAGAGGATCAGAGCCTGGCGCCCCCTGAGCTGATGGTCGAGCAGCCTGGAAATGCGGGAATACCAACGTTCGGCCATACGTCCGGCCTGTTGGACGATTTCCTCGCCATCCTCATAGTAGTAAATATCGAAATGCTCAGTTACGAGTATCTCGAAATCAAACGAGTCGTACTGAACTTTATTGCGCCCGAAATACTGAGCATCGGCTGTATCTGGTACCAGAAAGGACGCGACAAGTAGAGCACAGAAAACCTGGATGAATCTGTGTGATCGTCTGCCGAATCCCGCGTGAAGAGCGGCCTGCATTGAACATCCTCCCTGGATACAGATATCTGGATAGCTGCCTCGCCCTCTACAACGAGACTGCTGCGTATGCCGTTCCGTGTCGCTGAGAGCTACCCGGAAGCGTCACCCGGGTTCGCTAAACGGGACGCCGGCTTGTGGCTCAAGGGTCGCACGGGCGTAGCAACCCGTCATACCGGTCCAACGTGAGGCGAGTCTCGGCGGCCGTCTCGAATGGCCCGACCATAACTCGAGTCACACCGTTCGGAGACTCTACCTGGCTTACGGTCTCACCGCGGGCTCGAAGCCGCCGTGACATCTCCACCGCGTTGCTTGCGTCCCGATAAGCGCCAACCTGTACGAGGAAGCAGCCTTCCGGAATGGCCTGTGGATCACGCCGAGACCTGCGGCTTGCGACCGTCGTCTCCTCGAGCACCTCGATCCGCACCCGGGCAGTGCCGCTTCCGAGCATACCGATATCCCGGGCTGCTGCCCGGGACAGATCAATGATTCGGCCACGAGCGAACGGGCCGCGGTCGTTGATCCTGACTTCCGTTCTTTGACCGTTGTCCAGGTTTACAACCTGAACACGAGACCCGAACGGCAACCTCCTGTGCGCTGCCGTCATTGCTTCCATGTCATAGACTTCACCGGATGCAGTCTGATTCCCATGGAATCCCGGTCCATACCAGGAGGCCTCGCCGACCTGTTTCCACCCCTGCTCCACGACTTCCATCGTCGAAGGGCCAGGATTTGCCGAGCATGCGCCAACGAGGGCTACCACGCCGACGGTCAGGCAGTGCTTGTAAGCTAGTCTCACCGGATCGTATCTCCTGTCTGCCGAAACCTGGCTGTCGCCCGTCGGCCCGGCAACGCATGGCCTCCTACTCAAGTAGTCGCCACAACGTCGCCCGCTCGGGGTCCGTGAGTACACGATTATAGATCAACACCTGCTGTATGTCTCCGGCAAAGAAGTCAGCCGCCGGCACTCCTTGCCGAATCCCGTCGTGATAGTACGTATCCTCGTTAATTGCTCCGATTCCCGCGTCCTCGTGGTGCTGAAAAACCTTGCCAGCACCGGCAAATTCGCCAACCAGCTGTCTATTCACCCACCCACGAACCGTTCCGGCGGGCTGATTCAACTCAAACACCACCGCATAGGCCGTACCGGAGCTGACCGGAGCCGTCACCTCGAGAGGCCCAAACGGCGTGGTGCGCCCGCCATCATCATCCCACATATCGAAAGCCGACATGTGAAGCAGACCCGCATCCAGGTAGACGTTGAATCCGCGCAGGTCACCCCCTGTCTCGAAGATCATCTGCCGTCGGTCGACATCGTCGGAGGTGCTGAAGGTCACGGCTATCGTACGCTCTGCCCACGGTCCGCCCAGGTTGAGCCCCTCGGCATCCGCGAGACCGAGGAGATCGTCCTGTCCATCGAAACGGAGAGACACCCGACCGTTCTCGAGAACCGTTTCTGGTCTCCTGTCGTATTGGGGCCCGTCGGGTGCGCCGGGAGGCCGGTCGATCACATAAGCGTGGTTTCCGGCATTCGACTGTCCTGCCAGAACGGTTGCCGGGCCGTGTCGGTTACCGACGTGCCGGAGCAGTCGGCGAAACCCCGGAATCGGCATTCAGCCAGAGTACCGGATCGGCCAGCACGATCTCCGAGACTGGCGCCGGCGCACAGGAAACCACGAATACGCCCGCGAGCGATAATCCGATGAACGCACATTTCGTTGCTGCGATAGACCACCTCAACGTAGGATCCCTCCGATTAGCTTTACGTTCCAGTGAGCTTGAAATGACACGAGGTAGTTTTCTAATGAGCGATACATCCGCTCTTCGAACTCGATGGTTTTCCGTTCTTGCCATGGTTGTGATGGCTTTGGTGGTTATGGGCGGCTCTACACCCACTGGCTCGGATAGTCCCGTCCACACGGAGCTCGAATCGTCCGTGCCCGCGGATGGCGACACCGTGCGAATCGGACTGGAAGCCACAATCCTCGTGTTCACCGGTGCGATTGAGTCGAAGCTCAGTTCGGTTCGGTGGATCGGTTCGGCTGGCGACACGGTCTCACTGCGCGTGTCCGGCGACCCCGACCAGCCGCACGTGATCACAACGGAGGCCCCGCCAGGCGAGAACGGCCCCCAGAAACTCGTATGGAGAAGTGTATCCATCGACGGCCACCAGGTCGCCGGAGAAATATCGTTCGTCGTCGCAGCGCCCGAATTCGTAGCCCCGGCGCCCGCCGAGATCATTGCCGCACCAGACGCACCGGTAGCAACCGAGCCGGTTGGCCAGGACGTGAGTGGCTCCGCCGTCGCATCCGAGTTTCCGACATCCAGAATCGTGGCCCGAGGCCTGGGCATGTTCTGCTTACTCGGCTTCGCGGGACTTCTCTGGTTCGGGATGGGCACCACGATTCTCGACGAACCCCGACCGCATCAATTGGCTTCGATCCTCGGCCTCGGGGCGACTTTGCTCCTGGCAGTTGATCTGCTGTTGTGGGTGTCGAGTCTGCGCCTGCCAGGGATAAGTCTGAGTGAGACGTTTGCCACGGTTCTGCTGACAAGGAGCGGAGCCGTGGAAGTCTGGCGGGCTGGACTCGTCGTTTCCGCCTTCCTGCTGTTTACGGGCACAGGCCTCGTCAGAATCGGGAGTGTGCTCGCCATTGGAGCGGTCGTACTTGGAGC
>JBDHMQ010000232.1:0-3165 GCA_039656095.1 Gemmatimonadota bacterium
TTCGTGGGATCCATCAGACCGGGCCACGAAGTACAGATAGGGCACATCAGCAGGCTGCAAGGCGGCCTCGAGGGCCGCGGCTCCAGGTGATGCGATCGGTCCCGGCGGAAGACCGGTGTGGGTGTAGGTGTTGTACGGATTGTCAGCCACGGAATCGATCGAGGCGTACAGTAGCGGGGAGCGAGGCGAGCCCAGCGCGTACTGCACCGTCGGGTCCGCCTGCAGCAACATCCCTACACGGAGTCGATTCATGTAAACGCCCGCAATGGTGGGCATTTCATCGACCACCCGGGCCTCCTTCTCGACAATGCTGGCGAGCGTTACCACCTCTCTTTCCGTGCGAGCTGTTGAGTCCAACATGGCCCTGCGGTCCGGAGTCCAGAAGCGCTGGTAGCTCTCCGCTAGTATTCGCAAGAGATCCTCTGCCGGCAGACCCTCCGCTACCCGATATGTTTCGGGAAACAGATAGCCTTCGAGCCCCGGCCCGGGGACGTCAAACTCTGTGGCCAGCAGCGAGTCAGCCGTCAACTCTGTTACCGTCTCAGCAGGCGTGCCCGTGAGGTCGGCGATTACTCCGGCTATTTGTCGTGCGGAATAACCCTCGGGGATGGTAAACAGTATGGTCTCAACAGCTCCGCGCTCCAGGACTTCCAGAATATCCGTCCAGGAAGCCTCAGCCGGAATGACATATCGACCGGCCTTGAGAGCTCCAGCCGTGCCACGCGACCTTGCGAACAGCGCAAAAAGACGGGGGAAGCGGATAAGACTGGAGTCTTCCAACAATCGACCGATGCGAACCGCAGAAGCTCCATCCGGCACCTCAATTTCCACGCTCCCCGTACGTGGCGGTTGGCCGCCAAGCGTAAAAACGGCGACAAGCCCGACGAGTAGCAGGATCGACAGCAGGATGGCAGCTATGCGTCGGGTCATCGGTTTCCAGTCTCACGCATATAGTCGTCCAACAGGACTGCGGCGGCGATCATGTCGCGCAGCCCGCGATCCTGTCGCTTCTTCTTGGGCAATCCCAACTCATGAATGGTGCGTTCGGCCTCCACGGAGCTGAGCCGTTCGTCCCGTTCAACGATCGGTACTCCGGCGGCGTTGCCCAGTTGCAGAGCGAACTTGCGGGCTTCCAGCGCCATCTCCCCTTCTGTTCCATCCATGTTGAGGGGAATGCCTACAACGATGATCCTGGCGTCGAGTTCGCAGACCAGATCGAGTAGCTCCTTCGTAGGCTTGTCCGGCGGACTTCCAGCCGCCACAACGCATCGCGGTTTGGAGACGATCCGCAAAGGATCGGACGCGGCGATTCCAATGCGTCGACGACCGTAGTCGACGGCCATGATCCGACCGGGTATGTCGTCGTTGAATGGACCCATAGGCATCTGGAATCGTATAATATGAAACTGCCGCGCAGGTGTTTTGGCCGGGCCGAACATAGCCCGGTGCTGAGGTTCCTGCTCGTCAAGCCGGGCCCGGAGTTCCGAGTACCAGAACCTTCTATTCGACGGCGGTCTGTCCGCCAGGGACGGTAGATATGGAACACGAAGAAATCCACGATGCCGCGACTTTCATTGCGGGTCTCACCATTGGCGCATTGATAGGAACAGTGTCGGCAATCCTGCTTGCACCACAGAGTGGACGCCGAACCCGAAAGCAAATTGCCCGGAAGGCAAGCGACTGGAGCGAATCAGCTGCCGGTACTGTAGGTGATGTCCGCGACGAAGCCGGTCGCCTGGCCGACCGGACGAGACGAGATGCTCGGCGCATCAGACAGGAAGCACGCGGTCGTGTGGGCGCTACCGGTGAGCGGCTTGCAGACGTAATCGAACAGGGGCGCGAGCGGTTGCGCAGTTGAGCGGGGTACATCCAGCGGCGCTGATTGAGCGCAAGCGGGACGGCCTTCCGCTCGAGTCGGCTGAGTGGGAAGCGTTTCTTGAGGCATTCATGCGTGGTGACGTCGCGGACTACCAGATGTCTGCCATGCTGATGGCGATATTCTACCGGGGGCTGTCCCCGGTAGAACTGCAAACCATGACCCGGTGCATCATAGACTCTGGCCAGCGCCTGGATTTTTCGGCCGGGTCCATACCTGCAGTGGACAAGCATTCTACAGGTGGTGTGGGCGACAAGGTCTCACTGATCCTGGCTCCATTGCTAGCCGAATTCGGACTTCGCGTTCCAATGATGTCCGGTCGCGGGCTTGGGCATTCCGGAGGCACCCTGGATAAGCTGGATGCGATTCCAGGATTTCGCACAGACATTGACCTCGACGAATTCCGAGCAATTGTTGCGGACATCGGTTGTGCGATGATCGGTCAGACGAAGCAGATCGCTCCGCTCGATGGTCGGCTGTACGCCCTTCGGGATGTGACGGCCACGGTTCCGTCGATTCCATTGATTTGTGCAAGCATCGTATCAAAGAAGGTGGCTGAAGGTCCTAGTAGTCTTGTTCTCGACGTCAAAGTGGGCCGCGGGGCGTTCATTCAGGACCAGGCTGAAGCGCGGAGCCTGGCCGAAACCATGGTAGACCTGGCTGAGTCGTTGGGGCTTCGCACAAGCGCGTTATTAACGGCTATGGACGAACCATTGGGTTGCATGGTTGGGAATGCTCTCGAAGTACGGGAGGCGGTCGAGTGTTTGCGGGGTGGAGGTCCGGATGATCTTCGGGAAGTCACCCTGGCGTTGTGCACCGAAGTCGTCCTGAATTCAGGCGACATGTCCGACGCATCTGATGCACGCACCAGACTTGAGGATTTGCTTGATAGCGGTGCGGCCCTGGATCGCCTGGCCCGACTTATTGAGCGACAGGGCGGTGATCCACGTGTGACCGAAGACCTGGACCTGCTTCCTTCGGCTCCAGTCGTGCAGCCATTTTTTGCTCCCTGGACCGGGTATGTGGCGGCTCTCGATGCTCGAGTGATTGGCATGGCGGCGGTGCAGCTTGGTGCTGGGCGTATGACGGTAACCGATACAGTCGATCCCGGCGTAGGATTTGACGTACTGTGCCGGGTGGGTGAGCGCGTCGAACGAGACGAAGTTCTGGCATACATCCACGCGCGGGACGAAGATTCGGCGACTCTGGCGGCGCAGAGTCTGGGAACCGCGCTGGAACTCTCGGAATCACCGACCGAGGCCATGCCCCTGATACTGGACCGGGTTAGA
>JBDHMQ010000233.1:0-3161 GCA_039656095.1 Gemmatimonadota bacterium
GATGTTTTGGGGAGACAAGCCCGAAACCGATGCGCGCCATTCACTCAACGAAGCCCTCCGGGTGATCCGCAAACAGTTACCCGATGGAATGTTACCGGCGGACGGGGATTATGTGATTCTTGAGCCGGGCCATGTAACGACCGATCTCGAGCGATTCAGCACTCTTGTAGAGGATGGCGAGCTGCGGCAGGCCGAGTCGTTGATCCGTGGACAGCTGATGGAGGGATTCAGCATTCCCGACTCAAACGAATTCGAAGACTGGCTATCTGGCGAGCGCCGTATCTGGCGAGGTCATTGTATCGCGGTGCTCGAATCGATCGCCGACCTGGAACTCGAGGACGGCGAGCTGGGTGCTGCCCGAGACGTGGCCCACCGGGCCGCGACACTCGATCCCGTGGCGGATACTCCGACCAGGATCCTCATGCGTTGCGATGCCCTGCGCGGAGATCCATCCGCGGCGCTGGCCACATACCAGGCGTTTGCGGATCGCCTTGAACGGGACCTCGGACTTGAGCCTCCCGAGCGAATTGAGAAGCTGGCCGATCGAATCCGAAAGCAGAGAGAGGTCGGTGATGCCGATATCCGTTCCGAAGAGGCCGGCCTCAGCCGCCGGCTTCCACTCACAGGTCGCGGTGCCGAGTTGAAGCGTGGTGTGGACGCTGTGCGTGCCTGCCGGCGGGACTCGGCAGCCACTCTTTTTGTGATTGCCGGCGGGGTCGGCACGGGTAAAACACGCCTTGCCGAGGAAATTATCCTGCGCGCGGAGTTGGACGGTTTCCATGTAGCTCGCGTTCGGTGCGATGCCGCCGACCGGTCGTCCCGGCATGGTGCACTGTGTGCGTTAGTCGCCGACAAGGAGCTGTTTGGTGACGGAGCCCGCTTCGACGGACCCGACGATTTCGGGGTTGCCGTGTACGAAGCGGCAGAGCGAATGCCCGTGCTGATCTGGGTGGATAGTGCCGAATATCTGGATGCCGAATCTTATGCGGCTATCGGCCCGCTCCTGCGTCGGTTTGCCGACCGTCGCGTGACGATCATGCTGTCGGCGACCACCACTCCACCGCTGCCAGAAATGGATGAGCTCACCGGCCGAATCGGCAGGGACGTTTCCGGTGCGGCGATCACGCTGGATCCGCTTGGCGCTGCTGATCTCGAAAAACTGGCTCGCCGCGCGCTGCCAGACTGGGACGACGCACAGATTGATCGCCTGGCGCGGCGCCTGTTCAGCGATTCCGCGGGTCTGCCTTTGCTGGCGATTGATCTCCTGCACGCGCTACGACTGGGGCTCGATCTTGCCGGCGACGAAGCTCGCCCCTGGCCCGAACCAGCACGGACCCTGGACCAGACGTTTCCGGGCGACATTCCGGCTACGCTCACAGCCGCAATTCGTGTAGGATTCCGCCGGTTGAGCGACGAAGCGCAGGAGGTGCTGAAGCTCAGCTCTCTTACCGACGCACGCGTGACAACGGACCTGCTTGAACGAGCGATGGATCTCGAACGAGCCCGGGTTCTGGAGGCTCTCGACGAACTGGAATGGCGGCGATGGCTGACCGCCGAACCTCGCGGCTACGGATTCGTCGCCCGACTGCATCGTGAGGTCATCGAACGTGATATGATGACGAAGGGACAACGCCAGCGGCTTCGGGAGCGCCTGGCTACTGCATAGATGAAGAGGGGGCTGTGGGATGAAATGCGATAGAGAAAAATGTCGACGATATTCAAAGCGCGCACTCATTGTACTCGTCGTGGCACTGCTTCTGGCCCAGTTCGTTCCCGTCGATCGGACGAATCCGCCTGTTGAAACGTGGGTCGAGGCTCCCACTGACGTCACGGCAGTGCTTGAAAGGGCGTGCTACGACTGTCACTCGAATGAAACCACCTGGCCGGCCTACAGCCGAGTCGCCCCGGTCTCATGGCTTGTCGCGGACCATGTGCACGAGGGCCGGGAAGCGGTCAACTACTCCACGTGGAATCGTTATTCGGCCGAAGAGCGGGCCGAGTTACTCGAAGAAACCTGGGAAGAAGTTGAGGAAGGGGAGATGCCGCAGAAGAGTTATACGCTCCTTCACTCGCAGGCCCGGCTATCGGACGCGGACCGATCGTTGTTGAGATCCTGGGCCGGAACTGCGAAGGGTGCCGAAGAGTTCGAACATGAGGACGACCACGACGACGAGTCTGACGACTAGAATCGCGGTCGCATGGTAACGATTCCGATGTGGAGATATAGATGACTCTGTTCGGCGCCCTGACGCTGGTTGGTCTGTCGCTCGCATTTCTGTTCCACGGGCGTGCGTATTGGGCGTGGGTGGTACCCGGAGGTCTCTCCCTGGCCTGGTGTCTCACGGCAGGCCATCAGTCGACGGGATTCTTCGCGGTGGCAGGTGCGTTTGCCTTGCTCGCCGTCGTGTTTGGCATCCCGGCCGTCCGGCAGCGAACAGTTGGCGGCCTGGTCATGCGGAGCATTGCCCGCATCCTCCCACGCATCGGCGAGACGGAGCGAATTGCGCTCGCGGCCGGTACCGTCTGGTGGGACGGTGATCTGTTCTCCGGGAATCCGGATTGGGACAAGCTTCTCGCCTTTACTCCGCAGCCTCTATCGCAAGAAGAGCGTGCCTTTCTCGATGGTCCCGTGGAGGAGTTCTGCGGCATGGTCAACGAGTGGGATATCGTGCAGAACCGCGACCTGCCGCCGGATGCCTGGGATTTCATCAAGCGCCACGGATTCCTCGGAATGATCATCCCCAAGGAATTTGGGGGGCTTGGATTCTCCGCCGCTGCCCACTCCGCCGTTGTGACAAAGGTGGCCAGCCGGAGCGTGACGGCCGCCGTGACCGTGATGGTCCCGAATTCGCTCGGCCCGGCTGAGCTACTGCTCCACTATGGAACCGAGGACCAGAAGCGCCATTACCTGCCTCGACTCGCCGTCGGCGATGACATCCCGTGTTTCGCGCTGACAGGTCCGGAAGCAGGAAGCGACGCAGCGGCCACGCAGTCCGTGGGTATCGTGAGCCGCGGCACATACGAGGGAGAAGAAGTTCTCGGCATGCGTCTCACCTGGCGCAAGCGGTACATCACTCTGGGCCCCGTGGCGACCGTGATCGGTCTCGCCTTCCGGCTCCGCGACCCCGACGGCCTGCTGGGTGGCAACGAAGATCTCGGGA
>JBDHMQ010000234.1:0-3119 GCA_039656095.1 Gemmatimonadota bacterium
AGAACAGACGGCAACGACTCCTGCTGCGTACCACCAACTCGGGAGTCGAGGGTTACGGGCAGCAGCTCCTCGGGCCATCGCCGGGCACGCGGAAGCTGGCGTTCGAGAAGGTCCGTAAACTCGGCGTCAGCCTTCTCCGAAATCGCAATCTTCCGACACTCCTTGGACAACGTATCCAGAATCGGTTCCAGACTTTCCCACTCACCCACGTCGTGCATGGATGCGACACCATCGATTACCAACAATCGAATCTCAGCCAGAGAACGTCTGCCAGAACGTACCTCGGGCAACAGATCCGAGGGACGGCCTACGAGCACGGGCCCATCAGTGTCCGAGGGCGCCAACGAAACCTGTATTCCTTCAGGTCCGGTGATTCGCTGAACTGCGCCAGCGATGCGCCGTGCACGATCGGCATCCGATACCAGTACCAGAGTCTGGACGCCCTCTGCATCGGCCTGAAAATTCTCAAGCACGGCCAACCCGATCAACGCGCCCTTACCCGAACCCTCGGCTGCAAGTACCGCGAGATGGTGCCCTCTCAGCACGGGGGTTACGCACGCTTCGAGAACGTCCGGCGCCTGCGGCAGGCCCAGTCGCGTACAGATATCTTTTAGTTCGACCTTCAGGTCAGTCATTGCTTCTCCGATTCCTGTTGCAATTCGATCGTGTTCAATTGACGGGCAAGGCGAAAGACCCTAACCTTTTATCTGTTTCCGTCCCCTCCGTCCGAGCCTGGCGATGAACCCTGGCCGACCCACAATCTCCTGCCAACGCCCCCGAGCGACCAGACCATGATCGAGCTTTTGGGATTGCTGCAAGACTCGGTCTGGGGAATGCCGGTGATCCTCCTGGTGGTGGGCACCGGACTATATCTAACGATCCTACTTCGTGGCTTGCAATTCCGGCAGCTTTTTCGCGCACTGAAACTGGCACTGTTTCAGCGAGACGAACCGGACGCAGCGGGCGACATCTCTCACTTTCAGGCTCTGATGACGGCGCTCGGCACGACGGTGGGAACCGCCAACGTCGTCGGTGTTGTCGTTGCTCTGACGGCTGGAGGCCCGGGGGCGCTGTTCTGGATGTGGGTAGCTGGATTCGTCGGTATGGCCACGAAGTACTCCGAAGCTGTTCTGGGCGTACGGTTCCGGGAGACGGATTCGCGGGGCGAGAAGACCGGCGGCCCGATGTACTATCTGGAGAACGGCATCCGGTGGGGACGGCTCGGGCGCGGTTTGGCTGTGACATTCGCCTTGTTCGCGTCGATCGCAGCCTTCGGGTTCGGCAACGGCGTCCAGTCGCAGGCCATCGCACAGGCAGTAAGCAACGTCACCGGGTTTCCAATGTTTGGCGTGGGTGTCGTGACAGCGGTATTGGCAGGCGTCGTCATCTTCGGGGGAATCAAGTCAATCGGCCGATTCGCCGGTGTCGTAATTCCCATAATGCTACTGGTGTACGTCGGTGTGGCGATGTGGATCGTGTTTCAGCATGCCGACGCCGTACCAGCGGCCTTCGGAGCCATATTCGAGGGGGCGTTCAGCGGCCGGGCAGCGGGTGGAGGGATTGCCGGTTATACGATCGGGCAGGCGCTGCGAAGCGGATTGACGCAAGGCGTATTGTCCAGCGAGTCGGGATTCGGGACGGGAGGCATTCCGGCCGCGGCTGCCCGAACCCACGAACCCGTTCGGCAGGCCCTGATCTCGATGACACAGACATTCGTCGACACGATCGTCGTTTGTACGCTCACGGGATTGGTGCTGCTGACTACGGGAGCCTGGATGAGCGGAGCTGATGGTGTTTCGGTCGCTCAGCTGGCTTTTTCCTCGTCGCTTCCCGGAAGCTCTGGAAGCTGGTTCATTGCCATAACCCTGTCTTGCTTCGCGTTCAGTACGATTCTCGGGTGGGCCTATTATGGCGAGAGAAACCTGCAGTATCTAGCGGGCCCGCGTGTGGTGATCCCCTACCGACTCGCCTTCGTCCTGGTGATCGCAGCTGCCTCGACCGCAGAGCTGGATCTAATGTGGAGGGCCTCGGAGTTGATGAACATCATGATGGCTTTCCCGAACCTGATTGGCCTTGCCCTGTTGTCGGGGATCGTTGTCCGGGAGACCAGGACCTACTTCAACCGGGCGACCAATCAGCCTTCGAAACGGCGGTAGTGCCCGAGGTCATAAGCACGAATTGCAAAGATCTCACGCGCCTGGAATCCGATGTCCGCAAGCGTGCGTGATTCATCCGTCACCTGACGTTCCGCAACCTCGACATAGAAGTCGGCCGGATCATCCGTGTCGCGATGCAGCAAGGCTTTGAGCCCTTTTGCTTTTGCCGCCACAACGGGCGTGTCAGACGGAATTTCTTCCACATGTTCCAACCAGCGGTCCGGCATGACAAACCGCACCGCTAGCGAGTCCTGATCGGAAGTCATACGTGCCCCAGAGTGTAAAGGAAGCGTTTCGACAGGTCTGTGATATCGAGCCCGGCGACCCGATCGGTTTCGACGCGGACGTTGGTATGACCATGGGCTCGATCCACGCGAATTTCAGTTGTGCCCGACTCGCCCGAAAACCGCAGAAAACCGTCCGCCGGTTCCTCGACTTCGAGTCGGGAGTGTTCGGAGAAGAACTCCCTGGCTCGCTGGAGCACTTCTTCTGGCAACACCTCAGTCATCACCAGGTACTTCATATGAGCTGCCACCTTCTCCTGAACGCTCTACAATCAGTCCGGCCGCTTCGCCGGTTCCGTTCGGGCGGAAACTCTGAGGCGGGAGCGATGTCGTCAACCTCAGCCTGGAAGACTGTTGAAGCAGTGGGGTGGTCGCGCGAGCAATGCTTGCGCGTTCAGAGCACGAACGACGACGACTTGTAGCAACGCTACGGCAAGCAGCAGAGACGAACTATCAACCGCGCAACCACCACTTGCCCGATGGGTTACGGCGGTACAGGGCCGTCTCCTGCGTTGGTGGTTCTGAGCGTAGCTCTGGCTATGCCTGCGGTGCGCCGTCTCGGATCCAGCCCTGTGGCGCTCGTAACGCGGCCCGCGCCATTTGTTCAACAGTCTTGTAGCATCTTGCCCACAGGCGGCGCCCGATAGACCTTAGCTTCCCATGACTTCAAAAGATGATT
>JBDHMQ010000235.1:0-3114 GCA_039656095.1 Gemmatimonadota bacterium
ACTGCAGCATGCCGCTGGACAAGACATCACGTTCGGCAAGACACGGTCTACGGATACGCCACGCGTATACGACATCGTCTACGAATACGAGGCGGAGCGAGTCGGCGTTGAAGCCGGCCGGCTGGCGATCCAACTCATCCAATCGCTGCTTCCGGAGAACCTGCGTACCGCCGGTCTGCTTCCGAGCGATTTTGAATTTGCGACGGAGCGCGACGACTTCATCCGATTTGCCCAGCGGACGGCGTTTGGGCCCAGCACCGCATCGCTGATTCGCGCGGCCGAAGAGCGCGACATTCCCTGGCTTCGCCTGAATCAGTACAGCCTGGTGCAGCTTGGCCACGGCAAGTACCAGCAACGAATCCAGGCGACGATTACCAGTCAGACGCCGCACATCGCTGTTGAGGTGGCGTCGGACAAAGAAGAGACGAACAAGATTCTGGGTGATCTGGGACTTCCAGTCCCGGCGCAACGGCTCGTTTACAGCAGCTCAAACGCCGTGCGGTACGCGGAGCGGATCGGTTATCCGGTCGTCGTAAAGCCATTCAACGCGAATCATGGTCGCGGCGTATCGCTCAACCTGAACGATGCCGAGCACATACGGATCGCGTTTGATCGAGCCCGTGAGCACTCGCGCGGCGTGATCGTCGAAAAATTCATCTCCGGGCTCGACCACCGGATCCTGGTCGTGGATGGCAACGTGGTCGCAGCTGCGAAGCGTGTTCCCGGACATGTGGTAGGGGACGGGAAGCACACGATTGAGCAACTCGTCGAGACCGTGAATGCCGATCCGCGTCGTGGAATCGGGCATGAGAAGGTGCTCACGCGAATCGAGATCGATTACCAGGCCGAGCGCCTGCTGGCCCTGCTCGATTACACGAAAGACACCGTGCCGCCCGAAGGCGAGGTGGTGTATCTGCGTTCGACCGGGAATCTGTCAACCGGTGGAACCGCCGTCGATGTGACCGATCTCATGCATCCGGACAATGTCGAGATGGCCATGCGTTCGGCGGCCGCGATCGGCCTGGACGTAGCCGGGGTCGACTTTCTTACGGACGATATCTCCCGCTCGTATAAGCAGGGTGGCGCGATCTGCGAAGTCAATGCAGCGCCCGGCTTTCGTATGCACGCGCACCCGAGCGAAGGCGAGCCGAGGGACGTTGCTGGCGCGGTCATGGACATGCTGTTTCCCTCCGGCAGTCCGGCCCGGATTCCGATCTACGCGGTAACCGGCACAAACGGGAAAACGACGACCGTTCGGATGCTGGCCCACATTCACAAGCTGGCCGGAGCCACGGTCGGACTCACGACGACCGACGGCATTTACGTGGACGGTCAGTTGACAGTGGCCGGCGACATGACCGGTCCGACCTCAGCCAGGCTGGTGATGCGCGATCCCGCCGTGGATGTGGCGGTGCTCGAGACAGCACGAGGGGGAATCCTTCGAGCTGGCCTGGGATTTCGTCGAGCGGACGTCAGCGCCTGCATCAACGTCGATTCTGATCACCTCGGCCTCCGGGACGTTCACACGCTGGAGCAACTGGCAGAGGTGAAGCGCGTCGTGATCGATGTTGCGACGGATACGGTTGTGCTCAACGCTGACGACACGCTCGTGTTGAAGATGGCTGACTACGCCCAGGCGGAAAACGTCTGCTATGCCACGATGAATCCACACCACTCGCTGGTGCGTGAGCATATCCAGGCCGGCGGCCGGGCGATTGTGCTCGAAGAGGGCATCACCGGGCACATGATCACGATCTACGACAAAGGCCAGCACATTCCGCTTCTGTTTACGCACCTGATACCGGCTACGGTGCAGGGCAAGGCGCTACACAACGTCCAGAATGCGATGTTTGCGGCGGCGATGGCGTTCAGCGGTGGTGTAAGACTGGAGGACATCCGCCACGGGCTCCGGACATTCAACACGACGTTCTTCCAGGCACCAGGTCGACTCAATTTCTACGACGAGCACCCGTTCAAGGTGCTGCTCGATTACGCCCACAACACGGCCGCTCTGGAGCGGATCTGCGAGGTCGTGGGTCTGCTGGAGGTCAGTGGACGGAGGATCGGCGTGCTGTCCGCTCCCGGTGACCGTCGCGACGAGGACATCGAGGCTATGGCAGCCGCGACGGTAGGCACTTTCGATCGATACATCTGCCGTCGCGACGACAATTTGCGGGGAAGGGGACCGGACGAATTGCCGGAGCTCATGGCGCGTGCGCTTGTCGCCGGCGGTGTGTCGGAGGATGTCATCGAGTGCATACCCGACGAGCGGACCGCGGTAGATGCGGCTCTGCATGGAGCGCTTCCGGGCGATCTCGTTGTCTTGTTCGCCGATGCTTTGCAGCGCACATGGGACCAGATCGTAGACTTCCAGCCGGATTCTGGCGCTCTTCCGGCGCAGCCAGTTGCTGCACCTTTGCCCGTGCTTCCCGAATTGCCCGACGCCGACGCCGACATCGGTGAAGGCCAGACACTCATTCGTGATGAGCGGGGCGTTCGCCTTGCTCGCGAAATCGACGACTAGCGAATCCGCGTGATGCAGCTCACGCTGGAGGATTCCCGGCGCCTGACGGGTCCCAACCTGGTCAGCGATGGCCCCGGGGCGGTGCTCGAGGTGCGAGTCGAGGGTGGTTCTTCGGATGCACTCGTTGCTGCCTGGGAGCGGCGAGCCCGGCAGATCCTGGACGCCGTCGGATGGCATGATGAGCGATTGCAGCTCAGAACCCACCAGACGGGCGTAAGTCTCGCGTTCTCCTCGCCAATCGATGCCCTGTATGCTGCAACCGAAGTCAACGAATGGGCTCTCGACGCGGCGGTGGCGGATATCAACAATGAACTTCCCGCCGAGGATCATACGGCCGCTGCCGCGCGGCTCCGATCCCTGATTGCGGACGAAACGAATCCCGCCCTCCTGGCCCTCCGGGACGCAGCGGCGAAGCACGGCGTGATGTTTCTGTCTGATGACGATGAGGCATCCGTTGGCATGGGGGCCGGGTCACACACCTGGCCTGTCGATGCCCTGCCTGCGCCGGACGCAGTTCCGTGGGACGAGATTCACGACGTTCCACTTGTCATGGTCACCGGTACCAACGGCAAGACGACGACGGTACGCTT
>JBDHMQ010000236.1:0-4049 GCA_039656095.1 Gemmatimonadota bacterium
CGAGTCCGAGACGAAAAACTTCCAGTGCCTCGGGCAGACGGTCATCGAGCCGTAGCGCTTCGGCGAGGACAGAGATGCGGATTAGAGCCGGATCCAGCGTTGCAGCCCGATCTGCCGACCGTACGGATTCGGCGATGCGGCCCACCTGGTTCAGCATTTCGGCGTACTGCTGGTGTGCCTCGGCATTTTCCGGATCGAGCTCCATGGCGCGACGGTACGACGCCTCCGACTCCTCCCATTGTCCGCGATCCCGCTGCACGCTTCCAAGTGCGACCAGCGCCGAAGCGTTATCGGAATCCAGCGCCATGCTCCTCCGGGCCGCCTGCTCTGATTCGTCTAGCAAAGCCAGTGCCTGCACACCGTCCCACACACCTTCGTCGAAAGCCTCGTCGTACCAGATCGAAATTTCCTTGGCCTCGGCCAGCGATGCCCAGGCCGGCGCCCACAACGAGTCGCGAGCGATCGCTCCCTCGAACAGGCGCACGGCTTCAAGAAGACCGGCGTTTCGGTCCCGCATCCGGGCACGACCGGCGAGGTAGAGGTCGTACGCGTCCACGTCGGTTGTTGGGTTGACCAGGCTTGCAGGATCCTCCAGTCCAAGTGGGACCGTAAGTGCCTCGGCGATCGCCTCCGCGATTTCTGTCTGGATTTGGAAGATATTGACGAGGGATCGATCGAAGTTTTCCGACCAGAGGTGCGACCCGTCCGACGTATCGATCAATTGAGCCGTGATGCGCACCTGGTCGCCGGATTTCCGGACACTCCCCTCGACGAAGTAGCCAACTTTTAGTGTGTCGCCCCATTGAGCGGCCGTTAGTTCCTGGTCTTTTAGCGCGAAGGTTGATGTTCGCGCCGCCACACGGAGTTCTCGGATCTTCGCAAGAACATTGAGAATTTCTTCCGTGATTCCGTCGCTGAAGTATTCCTGGTCTCCCTCTGGACTCATGTCCGCGAACGGGAGGACGGCGATCGAAGGACGGGGATCTACGGTAGGGTCGACGAAGGCAAGCCGGACGTCGGAAGACGATGACTCAGCCAGCGCGGAGGCATCGACGGGCTCTCCCGCCGTCTGTGTGCCTATCCACCAGGCACCGAATACAAGTGCGATTACACCCACGAGTGCCATCAGTCCTGCCGGCAGTCGTTGAGATGCCGGGGCAGCGATGATGGCCTGCAGCTCATCGGGTGCGGCTTCCTCTGTGCGCTTAATGCCCTCCGGTGTCGACTCGAACGCCCAGGCAAGGACGATGGCGATCGGAAAGCCAATTAGCACGAGAAATGTGGTGACACGCAGCACTCCGTCAGACAGACCCATGCCCTGGGCAAGAAGGTCCGCCACTTGGAGGAGAACGAAAGCGGTCGCGCCGTACACCGCCATCACGCGGAACACGCGGCGGCGCTTGAGTTCTGCAAAGAAGCGTTGGTAGCCTGGAGTCGTCATGGCGCACAAAGTCGCGCTTGACGGGGATTATGGGAAGTAGGCGCCTTCGGCGTGCACCTAATGCTTAACGGCGCAGCCAATCATCCACCCGAGTCCATCCTGCAGTTGCCCTCGCAGGGTAGGCTACCGCTCTTTTTTGAACATGAGCGATAGCCTGCCACCCCTGCCTGATCGCGTCGGACCTACGCCGTCAGTCTAATCCGTCGCAGGCAACAAAACGCCGTCGATCACGTGCACCCACCCGTTCGACGCCCGGACCGAGCCGAGTACCTTCGCGTCACCGATCCACATCTCCCCATCTTTCAACGTGATCGTCTCGTGCCCGCCGTCCACCAACCAGAGCGACTGGCCGTCCCGGAAGTGGTCAATGGCAAGCGCCGACGTCGTGACATGATGGTGGAGGATACGGCGCAACGCCGATTTGTTCTCAGGCTTGAGGAGGTCTTCGACTGTTCCGGCGGGAAGTTTGTCGAAGGCGGCGTTCGTCGGGGCGAAGACAGTGAACGGGCCTGGATTCGCTAGCACGTCCACGAGATCCGCTGCCTGCACGGCCGCAACGAGCGTCGTGTGGTCCGGCGAGCCGACGGCGACATTCACGATGTTGGGCTGTGACGTGTCGTCCGCGATGGACGCCATGCCGCCACCCGGTTCCTCTGGTGCAGCCTGGGCGACCTGATCAGCGGGACTGCACGCGAGGACCGCCGTGATTGTTGCAAGAGCCAATGCACTAACGCGAGACATGAAGAACTCCCCGGGTTTTCGTGAGTAAGAAAGTGCGCTGTTGAGCATTTCAGATGTACTGACCTGATGTGCACGCACAATATAACAATAAACATAATAAGATCCAATAATCCCCAATTTACGTTGAATCGCGCCGGCTCCACAAGCGCAAGCTGTGCCACGCGGTAACATCTAAAGTTTGCCCTCCGATGCCTGATTGCCCGATCTTCCTCCCATGATCACACTAAAACAGCTAGGTCGGGGCGGCTTTGCGCTCGCCACTGCGATCCTGCTCACGCACCCTCAGGCCGCGTCGGGCCAGGGCCTGGATGAATTTACCTATTGGCTGGAAATCGATTGCGCTCGCAGAGGGATTCTGAGCGAGGGTACTAGAAGTCTCTATTCGATCGTAGGCATATCCGAGGACGGAGAGGAGTACTCCTTCATTTCCGACGAGGTGGACGACCGCAGGTTAACGGAACAGGACTGCCGAAGTGGCGTGGCTCCATTCGCGGTTTCGTTGCCGGAGTCCGTGAAAATGAGGCACATCCGGATCGAGTTGCTTGAGGGCCCATACATGGACGACGCGCTCTTTCTGGACTTTCTCCGATTCACAATCACTGGTGCCGATCTCGAAGACTCGATCGAGTGGGACGTGGACGGGGGTGCCGGCTGGTGTCTTTCCTCTAATGCTGACGACAGTCAACGCCGGTGGAGAGACAACGTCTATGACGATCAGTGCTATCCATGTCTCGAGTTCAGCCTGATCCCTTCTACGCCGGACGAGCAGCCAATCATCGACGGAGATTGGACCGGCACAGCGTTGCCTGCGTATTCGGAGTGCCCCGTGGCGGAAAGCGCCGGATGACCAAAACTTCATCAAGCACAGTTCCGTGGGTACGCCTCGTGGGTACGCCTCCTCGCCCAGGGCATCTCGATCGTAGCCAGCATACTCCTTGCTTTTGCGATCGATGCCTGGTGGCAGGGGCGGTTAGGGGAAGGAGAGAAGCGCCAGATCATGATCAGCCTCCAGGACGAATTCGAGATTCACAGATCGACGCTGATTGACAAGGAAGCGAAGTGGACGAAGCGAGAAGATTCGATCGTCCGGTTGCTTCGGGTGTTGCAGTCCGGAGAATTCCCTGGAACCGAAGTAATGGACACGTTAGTCAATGATCTTACCACTCCCTCAACCTGGGATCCGGGCTCGGGCGCTCGTGACGCACTGATCGCGTCGGGCCGTCTGGAGTTGATCGACAATCTCGAGCTACGCAATCAACTTTCGGAATGGCAGAGTCGCGTCGATGAGGTACGGGATAACGAGGCGGCGGCGCGAGAGATGGTTTTGCGCATTCTTAACCCGTTCCTTTCCGAGCGAGGGATACCCATGGACCGGGTGATGGCTCTTGGGACTGATCCATGGCCAGCCCCCGTCACTTCGGATGCCGAAGCGGCGCCGGCGTATCGGGCGATTCTCGCGGATCCGACATTCCAGAGCTACGCCGCAATAAGGTATGCCTGGCTCAATGTAGACGGGTATCGGGAAACGATCGTGTTCGCTGATAGCATTCTCCAGGCGATCGAGGCGGAACTAAGCCGTTGACGGCTCCCGACGTCTCCTTCATAATGAAAAAGGGAAGTTTGTGTCCACCTGTTTCTCGCTTAGAAGGAGCGCTGTATGACGAAACAGGAATTTGCGGAGAATCTGGCTCGCAAGACCGGTATCTCCAAGGCGAAGAGTCTGGACGTGATCGACGCCATTTTCTCCACGGGACCGGGCCAGGGCATCATTGCCATTGAGCTCGATGCTGGTCGCGATCTTACGATCACTGGCTTCGGCACCTTCAAGACCCGTTGGACGAAGGCACGGATGGGTCGTAATCCGCAA
>JBDHMQ010000237.1:0-3392 GCA_039656095.1 Gemmatimonadota bacterium
ATGCGATCCCAGCCAGATTGCGGGCGTACAACACAGCCACAGGATCTGAGTCCGCCCGCGCTGCCTGCTCGTAAGCCGCTGCATGTGCTTTCAGGTCGTCGAATTGCCCGGTAAAATACAGGGCCTCCCCCAGACGATAGGCGAGGCCCGCTTGTAGCAGCTGCTCGGCCGAGTGCGGCCTCAGCAGGTCACATAACGCATCCCACCTGGCCTTGGCTACAAGCTGGTCAGCAGTCGAGCGAAGCGTCGAATAATCAATCATCGGTATGCGGGCGCTGCTTGGTCAGATCCCAAGCGCGTAGCGCGAAAATTCCGTGAGGTTAGCCCTGACACGCTCCAGAGACGCATCCTTTAGCGTTCCAACGCGATCCCACGGGTCACCCGGATTCGCCTGGCGCCACAGATCGATGTCATCCTCGAGATCCGGATCGTCATCGCCGTCACCGTCGAAATCAGGATCGGCGTTCACATACCGTAATTCGAGCTCCGCCGGAACCTGCGGATCGAACTGCAGGCCACTGGGTGACAGCACTACCGACAGGGTCGCCGGATCGACTTCGATTCGAATCGCCACTGTGTTGCCGTCTTCGATCAGGGCACCGCCTGGAAAGCGAAAGAGCGACTCGGCTTCGATTCGTAGTTCAAGGAAGCGCTCGTCAGTCGTGTCCGGTGGCACGGGCACATATCGGATGCGAACCTCAGAGCGAATACCTTTTGTCGCAATAATCGTCGTGTCCAGTGTCGTCAGTGCGGGCGCACCGGCATCCGGGACGAGAATCACGAGCCCGTTCGGCGGTCTCGTCGTGTCTCCGTTACCGCCCGGCCCCGCCGGGTCATCGCTGCCGCACCCCAAAACGCCGACGACAACGAGCAACGCCAGCGCCCAGCCTGCGAATGCTTGAGGTTTTCTATGGAATCCTACATTCATCGCATCGTCCTTTAGTTCGTTAATCGTAGCGTGCGTCTCCCACGACACACGTCGACCCCCTAACGTGCAAAGGGCATACCGGCAGTATGTGTTGATTTTTCGGGCAATCGTGCTCGTTGAAATGGGTCGCCCGGGCACATTCGTACCAATCCGATACAACTGCCACGACGCTTATGCTTCCGCCAACAAGCGATACAGGCGCTTGCGCGTGATACCCAGTAATCGGGCCGCCTCGCTCTTGTTTCCCTCGGCCAGGTCGACCGCCCGACGAGCCGCCTCCCTCTCGAGATCCGCCAGGCTCATCGGGAATGGCAAGCCCGTTCCCTGGTCTGCTACGGATTTTGTCGAGGACTGTCCAAGCCCTGTAAGTACGAGGTGCTTAGCCCGAATTACACCGTCAACCGACAGCAGCAGTGCCCGCTCAACGGCATTCCTGAGTTCGCGGACATTGCCGGGCCATGAGTGGCTTCGTAACGCGGTCAATGCACCATCGGACAGAGTCGGGAACTCCAACCCATATTCCTCTGCGATGGAAGCGGTAAGACGGCGCGCCAGCAGGAGCACATCATCGCCCCGGTCGCGCAGCGGAGGCAGATGAATCAGGATAACCGCGAGCCGGTAATACAGATCCTCTCGAAGCTCCCCTGATTGGACCATCTCCTCGAGGTTCGCGTTGGCTGCTGCGAGGACCCTTACATCCACATGTTTGATCCGCGCACCCCCCACTCGCCGTACCTCGCGCGTTTCCAACACTCGCAGAAGCTTGCCCTGCAATTCCAGCGGGAGCAGCGACAGTTCGTCGAGGAACAGGGTTCCCCCGTCCGCCAGCTCGAACAGTCCTGGTTTGGCTGCACTCGCCCCTGTGAACGCACCTTTTTCGTGTCCGAACAACTCCGATTCGAGCAGGTTGGCTGGTATTGCCGAGCAGTTGACAGCCACAAAAGACTCACCGGCACGCGGACCGTTTGAGTGGATCGCCTGTGCGACTAGTTCTTTCCCGGTGCCTGTTTCACCAGTGATCAGGATGGTCGTCCGTCCATTCGGGATGACTCGCGCGACGAGATCAAGTGCCTCGAGCAGACCCGGATCTTCTCCGATTATTGCACTGAAATCGAACGCCGTTCGGGCGACTGTGGCTAAGGAATCATCTTCGTCTACCGGCCGAATCTGTTCGCACCGACGAGCCAGATCGGCCTCGAGCCGCGGAGAATCCTCCGGCAACGCGTAATAGGCGGCAGCGCCTCTTCGCATCAACTCAACCGCGAGCCGGTGATCTGCCTCCGCACCAACGACGATAGGCGCGTCATGCCCGGCAGCACGTGCAGCGCTCAGCAGGTCGATCGCAGTACCCTCAAGTCCGGCGACGTTGAGGATTACGGCGGCAACGCCCGCCGGGGAGCCGAGCGTCGGGTCATCTACAGTCTGAAGCTCCACTTTGAACTGCTCGGCCAACGATGGCCATAGTTCGCCGAACGACTCCGTGGCAGCGACGACGAGCAAGGATTGCGTGTACATACGCTCAACATCGGGCACGAGGGAACACGAGGGAAGGGATCGGCTCAGCACGCGCATCAGTTGCTTGTGACGGGGGTGCATATCTAGTCTTCAGGACGCTATTTGCCCTCGGACACTGCAATGCAACGGGAGCGGAGGTTGGACGAACCCCAACGTGTGAATATCAGCGGGACGGTCAACGGCAGCAGGTTCAGCGTTGAAGTCGAACCGCGCTTGCTATTGAGTGACTTCCTGCGCCACCACCTGCAGCTGACCGGTACGCATGTCGGATGCGAACATGGCGTATGCGGTGCGTGCACGGTGCTCGTGAACGGCGCGGCGGTGAGATCATGCCTGATGTTCGCCGTGCAGGCAGACGACTGTGACCTCACGACGGTTGAGGGACTCGCGGGGGACGAGTTGCACCCGCTCCAGGAAGCGCTTCACGAGACGCATGGCCTGCAATGTGGATTCTGCACGCCCGGCATTCTGACCTCGCTTGTTCCGTTCCTGCAGGACAACCCCAATCCCGATGAACAGCAGATTCGCGAGGCCCTGTCCGCCAATCTCTGTCGCTGCACTGGCTATCAGAACATCGTCGCGGCAGTGCAGCTTGCGGCCGATCGAATGCGCGCATGAGAACCCGTCTCAGCCGAACGGATCGCTAATCGGGGCGTCCGTGCCGCGTAACGAAGATCGCCGACTGCTCACCGGTACGGCCCTGTTCGTCGACGACGTGCACCTGGAGGGCATGCTCCATGTCGCGTTCGTCCGCAGTGACTACGCGCATGGAACTCTACGTGAAGTCGATCTGTCTGCCGCCCGAGAGCATCCCGGTGTAATTGCGGCCTACTCAGCAGAGGACCTGGGCGAATATTGGGCGCCGGGCCCGCTGCTCGTCCCTCCACCCCCGATCGAGCGTTGCGAATTCCGCTCGGCGACACAGGTTCCGCTCGCCAGGGACAAAGTG
>JBDHMQ010000238.1:0-4111 GCA_039656095.1 Gemmatimonadota bacterium
TATATAGCTGTGTTGGTGGGGTGTGGGGGATACTTGGAAGGAGTGCTTTAATGAGGTATTCGAGTCTTGTTATCAGGTCGTTGGTTATGATCTTCGCTCTTGGTGTCTTCGGTTGCAGCGACAATCCTGTTGATTCGGGCAATCCTCCTGTTGACGAAGGTACGCTTACAATTATCACGGTGACTACAGGGTTCGATCAGGATACGGATGGCTACTCACTGCTAGTCGATGCAGTCGCGACCGGAGCTATCGGAGTGAACGATACCCGTACGCTTCAGCGTCTGGATGTTGGGTCATACGAGTTGGAATTGACGGATCTTGATGCTAACTGCTCGGTCTCTACCAACCATCCTCGCACCGTAGTTGTGACGAAGGACGCGATCACGACGACGACTTTCGTCGTCAATTGTACCATTGTCGATATTTGAGTCCTGGCCGGATCGGCGGGCTCGCTCGAAAGGGATCCATGTCCGATACGAGTTCGACTGACGCCCGCCGCCTGTTCATCGGCGCCTGTTTTGCATTGATCGCCACATCCGTTGCATTTGCGACGGTAGGCGCTGTGATGCTGGCTCTCAAGCGTGAATTCGTTCTCTCGAATCAACAGGTCGGCTGGATTGGCGGCGCCGCCTTATGGGGGTTCGCGGTTTCTCAGCTGATATTCGCGCCCCTGTGCGATACGCTCGGGATGCGATTCCTTGTCCGCCTGGCCTGGGTCGGCCATCTGATCGGGACCCTTGTGATGATCTTTGCAACCGGTTTCTGGCTACTGTTTGGCGGAGCCTTGATCATCGCGATGGGGAACGGGCTGGTTGAAGCGGCCTGCAATCCGCTGGTCGCCACGCTGTATCCTGACAACAAGACCGTGAAGCTGAACCAGTTCCATGTCTGGTTTCCCGGCGGAATCGTGCTCGGCGGGCTGGCGGCTTACGGACTGGATGCTGCGGGAGTCGGTGCATGGCAGATCAAGCTCATGCTGATCCTCATTCCGACACTGATTTACGGCGTGTTGCTGCTGCGACAGCCTTTTCCGGCGACGGAAGGGGTGGCAGCCGGGGTCGGTGTGGGCGAATCGTTCAAGGCTGTATTCACCACACCGCTCATGTGGGTGATGCTGGTCGCGATGGCGTTGACCGCCTCGGTGGAGTTGGGTCCCAACCGCTGGGTTCCGGCGGTACTCCAGTCCGGCGGTATGCCGGGTATCCTGGTGCTCGTATGGATAAGCGGCTTGATGGCCGTGTTGCGTTTCAAAGCCGGGCCGGTGGTCAAACGGCTGTCACCGACCGGAATTTTCTGGCCCACGATGCTCGGCGTCGTGTCTGAGCGTGTGCCACGCACCGGTGCTCTCGGGCTGGGCCTGATGGGTGCGGTGGGCATGGCAACGGTCGGTCTGGTAACGGCACCACAGATGGGGCGGATCGCCGACAACTATGCGCACGACCAGATTCCGGCAATAGAAGCACGGCTCGTTATCGCCATAGCGGACAGGCAGTTCCGCTTCGGAACCGACGGGAGCGAAGACGTACGGGCAGCAGGCGCGCTAACCGCCCAGGTGCTGCGCGACTTCGAGGCCAACGGCTCCATGCCTTCGCCGGGTACAGCCAATGCGCTCAGGGCGATCATCGGCGCGGACGCGGGTGCCATGTTGAGCGATAGAGCGCAGGCCATCCTGGGACCAGCCGATAACTACGGTGGACGGATTTCGTTCATCTACCTTGTCCCGTTATGCGGTATCCTACTGCTCGTGTTCGGTGGATTGTATTTGCAGGACCGCCGCTCGGGTGGATACACCACACGGGACATTGGAGCTTCTGCTTGAGAATCAGATACGGGATGGTCGGGGGCGGCCCAGGAGCGTTCATTGGCAAGGTTCATCGGATGGCTGCCGCACTGGACGGGCGATATGAGCTCGTCGCTGGAGCGTTCTCATCCGATCCTGACAAGTCGCGCCAGGCAGGTGCGGAACTGGGTCTCGCAGCCTCGCGCGTGTACGAGTCATATGAGGAAATGGCTCGCGCGGAATCGCAGTTGCCCGAAGATGAGCGCATCGAGCTTGTAACGATCGTCACGCCGAACCACCTGCATCACCCTGTCGCGATAACATTTCTTGAGGCCGGCTTTCACATCATCTGCGACAAACCGTTGACCACGACGCTGGCAGATGCCGAGGAGCTGTGCCGGCAAGCTGCCGAGCGGGACCTGGTGTTCTGCGTTACGCACAACTACTCGGGCTACCCGATGGTCAAGGAGGCCCGCGAACGAGTGCTCTCCGGGGAACTGGGCGACATCCGCAAGATTGTTGTCGAATATTCCCAGGGATGGCTTGCCACGCTGCTCGAGGCGGAGGGCCACAAGCAGGCTGAGTGGCGCACTGATCCCAATCAGGCCGGCGCGTCGTCTGCCCTCGGCGACATAGGAACGCACGCCCATCACCTGGCCCACTATGTGACGGGACTCGAAGCCGACGAGTTGTTCGCGGATCTCGGAACGCTGGTCGAAGGACGCGTTCTGGAAGATGACGCAACGGTGATCGTTCGATACGAGGGCGGAGTACGCGGACTCATCACGGCATCACAGGTAGCCGCCGGGGAGCGCAATCACCTGAGGCTTCGCGTGTACGGTAGTGCTGGCGGACTCGACTGGTCGCAGGAACAGCCTGACCGACTTCGGTTGATGCTGTCCGACGGGTCAGAGCGGATCCTGCACGGTGGAACCACAGTCCTTTCCGAGCGGGCTACCGCCCAGCAGCGATTGCCGGCCGGCCATCCGGAGGGATTCATCGAGGCATTCGCCAACCTGTATTGTAACGTGGCCCGGACACTGGACGCTCGGGCGGGCAGGGCCGCGCCTGGACCATTTGATGATGACTTTCCAACCGTTCAAGATGGAGCCCGTGGCGTGTTCTTCGTCGAAAACGCCTTACGCAGCGCCGCGTCCGGATCCTGGGTTCCCGCTGCCTACCAGCCACCCGCGTAAGAGAGGGTAGCCATGCCTAGACCTGTCACCCTGTTCACCGGTCAGTGGGCGGATCTGTCGCTTGAAGAGCTGTCCACGCTGGCCGCATCCTGGGGTTACGACGGCCTTGAGCTCGCTTGCTGGGGCGATCACGTAGATGTGCGTCAGGCCGCAGAGGATCCGGACTACTGCGCCGGAAGGCGCGAAATCCTGGGGGCCCACGGGCTCGACCTGTTCGCAATCAGCAACCACCTTGTCGGCCAGGCCGTGTGTGACCGGATTGACGAACGGCACCGCGAAATTCTCCCCGAGCATGTGTGGGGAGACGGAGATCCAGAAGGTGTACGGCAACGGGCCGCTGCCGAAATGGAGCTGACGGCCCGCGCCGCAGCGAATCTCGGCGTCAATGTGGTAAACGGGTTTACCGGGAGCAGCATCTGGCCACTGCTGTACTCGTTCCCACCCGTTTCGTCCGCAGCGATCGAGGCGGGGTTCGTCGACTTTGCCACCCGGTGGAATCCAATCCTTGACGTGTTCGACGAAGTGGGTGTGCGGTTCGCTCTCGAGGTGCATCCAACAGAGATCGCGTTCGACATCGTGACGGCACAGCGAGCGATCGACGCTGTGGGTGGGCGGCCGACTTTCGGATTCAACTACGATCCCAGCCACCTGGCCTACCAGGGTGTGGACTGTGTCGAGTTCATCCTGGAATTCGGTGATCGGATCTACCACGCGCACATGAAAGACGTCTGGTGGTCGGAGAGTCCCGGTCGGTCTGGCGTGTTTGGCGGACACCTGGAATTTGGTGACCGGGACAGGTACTGGGACTTCCGCTCTCTGGGACGCGGCCGCGTTCCGTTCGAAGACGTAATTCGCGCTTTGAATCGAGTTGGCTACGAAGGACCGCTATCCGTCGAATGGGAGGATTCTGGCATGGACCGGGAGCATGGTGCGGCGGAAGCTTGCACCTTCGTACGGGACCTCGACTTCCCGGTTTCGGGTTTAGCATTCGACACGGCGTTCAGCGACGAATAAGTTCCCGCCGGCTTAGTCATGACAAGGGACCGAGGGCAATGCATTGAGACAACTTATCCACGCGACCGGGCCCAGCCGTCTGTGGCAGATACTGGCTATCGGGCTGATCGCCGCGGCAGCA
>JBDHMQ010000239.1:0-3038 GCA_039656095.1 Gemmatimonadota bacterium
CTGACTGCCTGCAGGTAAGAGGATGCTATGCCTGAGAGCACCAGATCACCCATGGTTCTGGACCCTGCAGATCGGCTGAAGGGTCTGCGCGTAATGATCGGCAACACGCCGCTGCTGGCCATAACGCTTCAGTTTTCTGGCAACCGTCGAACGATTTACGTCAAAGCCGAGAACCTCAATCTTACCGGCAGTATCAAGGATCGCATGGCGCTTCATATCGTGCGGCGTGGTTACGAATCCGGTCGCCTGAGGCCCGGCGGGCGAATTATCGAAGCGACCAGCGGCAATACTGGCATCTCGTTCGCCGCGATCGGGCGGGCGATGGGCCACCCCGTGACCGTATTCATGCCGGATTGGATGAGCGGCGAACGAAAAGCACTGATTCGCAGCTTTGGGGCTGACATCGAGCTCGTCTCAGCCGAAGAAGGCGGCTTCGTCGGCAGTATAGAGCTGGCAGAGGAATTCGCGGCGGAAACGCCGAGGGCTTTTCTCCCAAGACAGTTCGCAAACGAAGACAACGTCGAGGCCCACGAGCTGACAACCGGGCCGGAGATTCTCGCTCAGCTGACGCACAATTTGCGGACCCCCGACGCGTTTGTTGCCGGAGTCGGCACGGGCGGGACGATCATGGGCGTGGGGAAATGTTTGCGGGCAACGAATCCCGACGTGCGCGTGCACCCGGTGGAGCCGTCCAACTCACCAACGTTGTCCGTCGGATGCCGGGTGGGCCATCACCGGATCCAGGGAATTTCGGACGAGTTCATCCCGCCAATCGTTCATCTTGAGCGCCTGGACGACGTGGTGGCGGTCGACGACGGGGATGCGATCTGCATGGCTCAGAAGCTGGCGGCGACCCTCGGACTGGGTGTAGGAATTTCTTCCGGGGCCAACCTGCTCGCCGCCCTTATCGTCCAGGAGGAAATGGGGGGCGATGCCGTCGTGGCAACCGTTTTCCCCGACAGCAACAAGAAGTACCTGAGCACAGATCTGCTCGGCGACGAGCCGCAAATCCCTGACCACCTCACGCCACGCGTCACCCTCGAAGGATTCCGTGCCATGGGACGTGTGTGCGACGTGTGCTTTGATCCGGGGAATCCCGCCGGCCAGCCAGTTCCACTCACCCTGCGCCGGCCCGGCGAGGAATTGCTCCCCTGAATCAGGTGCTGACTAGGCGGCTTCGCCGCCCATGCTCTTGTTGACCCACCAGCCGAGCACCATCCCGTAAACGGCATGGCCCATGGCCGATCCCAACAGCGCCATCATCTGCTCAGAATTGTTTGCGCTGAACATGCCGGCACCCGCCATCGGCATCACGATCGCCTGGGAGACGACCCACACCACCATTCCAAATATCAAGCCCTTCATCCAGCCGCTGCCGCCGGGAATCTTGTCCCACAACACCATGGCGAAAATAGCCGGCAGCACCACCGCACCGATCATGAAGTGCATCAGCATCCCCATCCTTGAACCCATCCCCATCATTTCGCCGAGCGTAGTGGCGATATCCATGGGGCAGCACATCATCAACGGGGCGACGTAGTACATCATCAGGGTCATCAAGATGGTTCCGGCGAGTCCGCCGATAACTGCCTGCGTGAGTCTGGGCTTCACTTGTACCTCCATTGGATCGATGATCGCATTGGGTCCGGCAGAACGATTCCGGCCGCTCCAAAGTCTACTAAGTGTACTACGGACACTGCGGAGCGCGGTAGTCCCTGCCCTACTCGGACTCGCTCTGCAGCCGCAGATGTTCCAGCGATTCTGCCAACTCGCGTCGCAGTTCGAGCAGCCAGGAGCGGAGGTCGCTACGGCGCCGCAGGGCCACATATCGCCGGACGTCCACACACGCATCCACCCACACGTCGCGGGATCTGTATGTGACGAGCGCCACTGGAGGTGTCAGCACCATTACGGCAACGGCCCACGGCCAGCCGAGAAACAGGCCACCCGCGATCGCAATGAGGATCGTCCAGCTGAGGTAAAGCACGGTTCCGGCCATGATCTTCCAGGTCGCCCGCTCGTCTGAATCGAGCCCGGGACGCCGGGCGATCAGGCCGGTGAGCCTGTACGGGACGAACATCATCACGGTTCCCACGGCGGCGATCGGCCCCCCGATTCCAAACAGGACGATCCGTCGGACTGCCCAGGCAAACGCTGTACGCAGCCGAGTTGCCGTATCGAGCTCGGCGACACCGATTCCAAGCGCCTCAAGGCTGTGCGAGAACCGTTCGATCGCGCCGTGCAGGTTCTCGACGCTCTCCGGATCTGTACTCCGCAGCCGTGACAGCGTCTCGGACATCTGCCGCAGGCGCCGCACCCGGTCTCCCGGACTGTGCTCAAGACCCAGCTCGACGGTGTACAGCGCTTCGGCACACTCGAGAACCGGTAGATCCTCCCAGCGCTCCACATTGAGAGTGACTTCGCGCAACGCGGCATCGATCCGGCGGGTGAGTTCGCGCACCGCGTCCACGTCATCTTCCGGACGATCCCGCAGATCGTCCCACCTGACAGGCTCGCCGACGAGGGCATACGCTTCGGAGCGGAATCTCTCTTTCTCGCGCAGAATCATCCCGACGGGAACGATCGGGAAATCTCGACCCAATCGAGCGGCGGCGCCGAGTGAAATGCGAGCGGCCCCGGTGCGCAGCTCCGCCATCGATGGCTCGCTGTGGCTTTTTCCTTCCGGAAATATTCCGACTGCGCAGTCTTCCTCAAGGGCTGTATGGACGGCCTCGAACACGCTTCGGTTCCGGCCCAGAAGTGTCGGATCGTCCTGCCGCCGGTACACGGGAATCGAGCCGCTCGCGCGAATCAACCAGCCAATCAGCTTATCCGTAAACAGGGGGGCCTTCGCCAGAAAGCGTACCGGCCGGCCCGCCGCAGCCGCCACAAAACCGGGATCGACCAGCGAGTTCGGGTGGTTTCCGACGAACAACACCGGGCCCTCGGCAGGAGGCGTCGCGCCCTCGACCCGGAACCGGTAAAACGAGCGAACCGCGGTGGATGCTACCCGCGACAGGGCGGGCAGCAGCCACGTC
>JBDHMQ010000240.1:0-3015 GCA_039656095.1 Gemmatimonadota bacterium
GACAGACGCATGAGGGGATTGGTCGGCGTCTCCAGCATGACCAATCTCGTTTCGGGCCGCATGGCATCTTCCAGCGCCTGTGGGTCAGCGGTGTTCACCGGGTCAAACGCTATCCCAAAACGCTCGTAAAACCTCAACAGCCGCTCGGTGCCCCCATATACGTTATCACCACACACGAGATGATCCCCTGCAGAAAGGCATGTCTTCAGAATCGCTTCGATCGCGGCCAACCCGGATGCGAACGCTGACGCGGACGAACCGCCTTCCAGCGCTGCAAGGTTGCCTTCCAATGCCGTTCGTGTCGGATTCAGAACGCGTGCGTATTCGTGTCCCCCACGGGTCACGGCAACCCCGTCCTGCACATAGGTCGAGGTCTGGAAGATCGGGGTCATAATCGCCCCGGACCCAGCGTCGGGCTCCTGTCCCGCATGAATGGCCAGCGTAGCGAAGCGGTCGGACGGCCTTGTCTGCATGTATTCCTCCGTTGGAAGCGCCGCTTGCACGGCCACTCCAGTTCCTCAGCAGGCTTCTCGTTGGCGGAAGATTAGTCGACTCCGCAGCCCGGCGAAACGCAGTGTTGAGGTTCGGGTGAGATGCTCCCCGATAATTCAGCATGCCAAATATCCAAACAGGCCCGCCCACTTATGCCCGGACCAGCGAACCGTCCACCCATCGGATCTACGTGCACATAGGCTGGGCAACGCTGGGTCGCCTTCCTCTGATGCCGAGCGATCTTCGTGGAGCAGTCGAGGCGCAACTGATTACCCTTTGCCGCCGCCTCGATGTCGAACCCGTGGCCGTCCGCGCCACTTCGGATCGGGTCATGTTGTTGCTACGGCTCAAACCGAATCACACGCTGGGGACTCTTGTCTCGCGCCTCAAGTCGGGATCACAGGAAGCTCTCACGGATGCGGGTCGGGGCGTGCACTGGGGCTCTGGATTCGCAGCCACTACTATTGGAGTTGATTCGCTTCGTCACACCACGCGTCTGATCAACCGGCTGGATTGAGTCGCGCCACCGGGGTACTTTTGCGGCACCGGGACGGCTGCTGATTCCGGCATCCGTCGCGTCTCAGACTTCAGTATGGGAGTACACTTGGACGCCCCCCTGATCATTTCGGCATCGGGCATACGTGGGATCGTCGGCCGCACGATCACGCCTGAGTTGGCGTCACGCTACGGCGCTGCGTTCGGTTGCTTCGTTCGCGAGCAGAATCCGAACCTGAAGGACGGCTACGTGCTGGTAGGACGCGACTCGCGGACTTCCGGCGCATTCTTGGCGGAGGCCGCTGCGGCTGGAGTCTGCGCAGCAGGCGTTAACGCACGGCTTACCGGCATTGGACCCACCCCGACGCACCTGTTGGCAGTAAAGGACGACGATCAGGCGCTTGGCGGTTTGATCGTTACCGCATCTCACAACCCTGTCGAGTGGAATGGGCTGAAGCTCGCGAGCCCGGATGGTCTGTTCGTTACGCCGGCGGAAGGGGAGAAGATCAACCGGATGTTCGACGACGGTCCGGAGTACGCGGACTGGAGTGAACCGGGCCTGACGTCGAGCTACCCGGGTATCATAGAACACCATATTGAGCGCATTCTCGGAATCGAGCTCATTGCTGCGGAGGCCGTGGCTTCTTCCAGACCTCATGTCGTCGTGGACTGCGTTCACGGTGCCGGTGCTCTCGTCGTACCAGATCTGCTGCGACAACTCGGTGCCGAGGTAGACGGAATCGGACTGACGGCCGATGGACGATTTCCGCGCAACCCCGAGCCGACTCCCGAGAATTTGCGAGAACTCGGGGAGCGCGTCCGGGAGTTAGGTGCGGACATAGGATTTGCGGTTGATCCAGATTCAGATCGGCTGGCAATCGTAGACGAAACCGGTGAGCCGATCGGGGAAGATTGGACGCTTGCACTGGCCGTCGATTATGTCCTGGGTCACCGGAGTGGCCCGGTTGTCACCAACCTGTCGTCCAGTCAGTGTATTGAAGACGTGGCCCGCAAGGCCGAGGTTCCGTTCCACAGAAGCTCCGTCGGGGAGGCCCGAGTGGCGGCGATGATGGTAGCCACCGGTGCCGTGATCGGTGGAGAAGGGAACGGTGGAGTGATGCTTCCCGACCTGAATCTGACCCGCGACGCACCATTGGCCTGTGCCCTCATCCTCAGCCTGTGCGCGGAGCGTGGTGCGCGAATCGGAGAACTCCTGGCCGGGCGCCGTCGCTACGAGATGGTGAAGCGCAAAATTCCTTGTCCGGACATGCCCTTCGAGCACATCATCGGAACTCTGCGGGCATCCATGGGGTCCGATGCCGAAGCAGATGTCACCGACGGAATTCGGCTAAGCTGGCCAGACCGTTCAGAATGGTTGCATGTACGTCCGTCGGGGACAGAACCAATTCTCAGAGTCATCGCTGAATCCATGGAACATGGCCGGGCCGAGTCCCTCGCAACTACAGCGGCGGACTGCGTAGCCGGCTCAATAGAAGCATGTTGAAGAACTGGGGTGTCTGACTAGATGTGTGGAATTATCGGATACATAGGCGGTCGTCAGGTCCAGGGTCTGCTGATCGAGGGCCTCCGTCGTATGGAGTACCGCGGGTACGACTCGGCCGGCGTCGCGATCCAGGCCGATGCAGGACATGAGATCCGCAAGACGGCGGGGAAAATCGGAAATCTCGAGAAGCTGATTGCCCAGGAGCCGGCAGGTGGAACCTGCGGTATCGGACATACGCGCTGGGCGACGCATGGACCACCGACGACCCTGAACGCGCATCCGCATTCGGAGGGAGTTGGCCGAACGGTTCTCGTTCACAACGGCATCATCGAGAACTACGAGGTTCTGCGCAGAAAACTGGTTGAACTGGGCCATGAATTTTCCTCGGCGACGGACACCGAGGTGCTCGCTCACCTGATCGACGAGGTGTTCGAGGGCAATCTCGAACACGCTGTTGCCACAGCGCTGTCGAGAGTCGAGGGGACCTATGGCATCGCTGTCATGCATACTGGTGATCCCGACAA